>JAIEMH010000066.1 GCA_019752245.1 Flavobacteriaceae bacterium | reverse complement strand
ATTATTTTTTTATTTAAAATTAAATTTTGAAAATAAGAAAAAAATAGGAATTGCAGGAAAATAGTGCTAAAGGAGAGTTTCTGCTTTAGCATTTTTTAATGAGGTTGCAATCAGTTCAAATTTTTCCTCTAGTATTTCGAGTGCAAATATATAAAATGTATTTCAATTGATAAAAAATATAACAATTCTTTTAAATGGATAAACTTTGGCTAAATGAGTATTTGTGTTAAAATGATTAATTTGTTTCATAAAAATGATAAATATTATTAAATTTGTGAAAACAATATTTTAAAATCAAATAATTATGAAAAAAACTTTACTTTACTTATTATTGTTGTTGCCTTTTTTAAATGTTGCTCAGACCAATGTTTATAACTATGGTTTTAATTCGCCAACAGCTACAATGACAACGACTGATGGATGGTCACAAACAAATCAGAGTGAGCCAGTAGGTGCATCTACTTTTTCAGTGCCAACGGCTGCAGTAACTGCTTTTGCAACTGGAGCTCAATCTGGTGCTGCTTTATCTTATGTGTTGGTAAACTACAACAGTACTACTGGTGCTGGCGACATTAGTAATTGGTTAATTTCACCAGTTATTAACATTCAAAATGGAGACATAATAACATTTTATACAAGAACTGTTACTCCTAATGCAAATCCAACGCCTACAAATACTTTTCCTGATAGGCTAGAATTAAGATTAAGTCCTAATGGTGCATTTACAACCAATCCTTCAACTGGGGCAACTTCTTTAGGAGATTTTACAACTTTGTGCGTTTCTGTAAACCCTAATCTTTTACTAACAGGTGCAGGATCTTATCCTGGAGTTTGGACACAGTATTCCTATGTTGTAAGCGGTTTAACAGGTCCAACCGATTGTTTGGCTGCTTTTAGATATTGGGTTACAGATGGTGGTCCAACTGGAACTAACTCAAATATAATTGCTATTGATACTTTTTCTGTTGATAGACCAGCAGCAAATACTCAAAACTTCTTTGCTGGAAACTTTTCTATGCAACCAAATCCAGTTACTGATGTTTTCAATATAACTGCAAAAAATGGCGTGTCTATTGAAAAAGTTGATGTTTTGGATATCAATGGTAGAGTTGTTAATCAAGTTAATGCTTCTTCTACTGAAGCTGTGCAAATTAATATTTCAAATTTAAACTCTGGTGTATACTTTGTAAAAGTACAATCTGATTTAGGTGTTGGAACTTCTAAAATCATCAAAAAATAAGAATAATTTATTTTATTATCAAAGCCCATTTTCAATATGAAAATGGGCTTTTTTTATTCCATAAAATTAAATTTTTAAGACTAATTTCTTAATTCCAAAATTGTTAAGAAATCTAATTTAAATAAAATGAGCTCGATAAAATATCGAGCTCATTATTGGTGAAGTTAATTATAAATTTGTCTAGACCTTTGAATCTGGTCCTTTTGGAAGTGTTTATTTATATTAAGGTTTAGTTTCATTTCTTAGTTTACTGCGTTTTTTGCCATAAAAGAAATAGATTACAAATCCTATTGCTAGCCAAACAAAAAGCCTTAACCAAGTGTCAAAGGGTAACGAAACCATCATTACTACACAAGTAATAATTCCTAAAATTGGAACAAGCGGAACAAATGGTGTCTTAAATGGACGTTCTAAATGAGGTTGTTTTTTTCGAAGTATTAAAATCCCCAAACAAACCATTACAAATGCCAATAAAGTACCAATACTGGTCATTTCACCAACCACACTTATCGGAACTAATCCTGCAAAAAGACTAATAAAAATACACAAAACAATATTCGATTTATAAGGTGTATTGAATTTAGGATGCAATTCTGAAAATACTTTTGGCAACAATCCATCTTTACTCATCGAATAAAAAACACGCGATTGACCAAGTAAATCTACTAAAATTACAGACGTATATCCTATTAAAATAGCTAAAATCACGGCTATTCCTAACCATTCGTATGGTGTATTTGCAATAGCAATAGCAACTGGTGCGGCACTATTTTTAAATTCGGTATAATTTGCCAAACCAGTCATTACGTATCCAAAAAGAATAAAAAGAATGGTACAAACTATAAGTGAACCTAATATTCCAATAGGCATATTGCGTTGCGGATTTTTGGTTTCTTGTGCCATAGTTGCAACAATATCAAATCCAATAAAGACAAAGAAAACAACACCAGCACCACGAAGAACGCCAGACCATCCAAATTCTCCAAAAGTTCCTGTATTGGTAGGAATAAAAGGATGGTAATTGGCCGGATCAATATATTTCCAACCCAAAGCAATAAAAATAATAACAACACCAACTTTTAAAGCAACAACCACAGCATTGAATAAAGCAGAACTTTTTGTGCCTCTAATAATGATAGAAGTTATTAATGCGATTATTAAAATGGATGGCAAATTTACAAATCCGTGAACGATACTTCCATCGGCTAAAGTGGCAGTTTCAAATGGCGATAACACCAATTGTGGTGGGATGAAAATATCAAATTTTTCTAGAAATTTCACTAAATATTGCGACCAACTAATGCCAACTGTAGCGGCTCCAACAGAATATTCTAGTACTAAATCCCAACCAATAATCCATGCAAATAATTCTCCTAAAGTGGCATAAGCATACGTATATGCGCTACCCGAAACTGGAACCATTGAGGCAAATTCGGCATAGCACAAAGCGCTGAAGGCACAACCAACGGCTGCAATTACAAAAGATAATATTACCGCTGGACCAGAATTATTTGCGGCGGCAATTCCGGTTAACGAGAAAAGTCCTGCGCCAATAATTACTCCAACACCAATTGCAACTAAATTAATAGCGCCTAAACTCCGTTTTAAGGAATTTTTCCCTGTATTTTCTGCTTCTAATTTTAAAGCTTCTATCGATTTTTTTAACATAATTAATAATGAGTTATATATTTGTAAGGGTTTGAAATTCGCTCTAATACGACACTTATTTTTCTTATTTTAACTTGTGTTCTTTTGCTTATTTTATAATTGGCTGCATTGGTTAATAAAACACCAAATAAAATCACGAATAGTCCAATTAATTGACTGGTTTCTATTTTTTCAGATGCAATAATCCATCCCACTAAAACAGCAACGATCGGGTTAATGTATGTATGTGTACTTACTAAAACAGGATCTTTAACTTCCAATAACCAGATATAAGATAGATAGGCTACAATCGATCCAAAAAAGATTAAAAAAGAAAGTCCAAACCACGAAGATAATGGAATCGTAGTAAGATGAAATGACGTCCATTCTCCTTTGAAAGAAGCTATTACAATACTTGCGATTCCAGCACTAATTAATTGTTGTGCACTATTCATAAATGTAGATTGGTCAGCTGGATTATTTTTAGAATACAATGATCCTGCAACCCAAGAAATAGAACTCAATGCCAAAACAGCAAAAGCAATAATTCTTAGAGTGGAACTTGTATCGTGATTGGATGAAGAAATACTTCCTTTTAAGAACAGAATTAACCCGATGAATCCAATGATTAATCCAGATACAATTGGAACATTTGAGAAATAATTTTTCCAATTTTTCTTGTCTAATGCAATGAACCAAAACGGACCAGTTGCTATTGCTATTGCGGCTTCCGTTGAACTTACATATTGTTCACCCCAAGCTACAAGTCCAGTTCCACCTGTTAGAATTAAAATTCCAATTATGGCATTTTTTTTCCAATTGATTAATGAGTTGGAGCTTTGTCCTTTGCTTTTTTGCCATAAAAAAAGTAGAAATCCTGCAATTAAAAATCGGAATCCTGATAATATAAAAGGCGGAAAACCTTTTAAAGCTACCGAAATAGCAAAGAATGTTGATCCCCAAATAACATAGATGCTTGCAAATGCTATGAAGAGTTGAATGGTATATTTATTTTTGAAATTTGACATTTTATATGATTTTATGATTAAAAAAAAGACCCTTTTTCAGAATGTTGAAAAAGGGTCTGTAAAATTTTTATTTTACTTCAGTACTTTTTAACAACAACAAAGCCGCATTTTCATGCAACGACGAGATTTATGACACATTTCATTATGATGTAAAGTTTTCATACTATTTAAATTTAAGATTAAAAAAAAAGAGCCATTCAGGTAATGAACGGCTCTTTGTAATGTAAAATTGATTTTATTTTTTACGCCAGTTCATTCCATAAATAATGTTTGCAACACATCATGTTACGCATATTATTCATGTTATTTTGGCGGTTGTTTTTCATAATCTGGTGCAAAGATAAAGTCTTATTTTTAATCTTTCCAAATTAAATTTGAATTTTTTTTATTTGTTTTGAAGAAATAGCAATAATTACACTGTTTTAAGGCGTTTTGTTGTTTATTGTTTAATGAATCTTGATGCTTTAATGAAAAAGCGTGTCAATTCTGCATTTTTGTTAAATATTTTCTATTTTATTTTTAAGATTTTGATAAAAATACACTTTTAGAAACCTACTCAATGTATTGATAATTAATTGTTTATGTTGCATTGAAAAAGCAATCAAATGTTAAATTTTTAAAAATAAATTAAAAATTATTTTTTTTATTCAAATTTAGTTCAGAAGTTTGCTCCATCAAAAACAAAGAAAAAATGAATTTAACAATGTGCAAAATGTGTCGTATGATGTGGGAATTTCCGCAGAGCACTTCTATTGCATAATTTTAAATTTTTAAAATATATTCAAATGAAACCTCTGCAAACCGCAGAGGTTTTTTTTATTCTGAATTTATTTCAGAATCTCAAATAAAAAATAAATAGATAACCCTGAATCAAATTCAGAAAACAATTTCGAAATGAAAGTAATAGCAAAAAATATGATGATGTCTTGTATGATGATGCGCACAATGTGTTGTATCGACAGCTGCTATTACCATAAACGGAAAACGTAAAAGAAAGTTATATTTCTATTGTAAAAGTCCCTTTG
Source organism: Flavobacteriaceae bacterium (assembly GCA_019752245.1). Lineage (GTDB taxonomy): Bacteria > Bacteroidota > Bacteroidia > Flavobacteriales > Flavobacteriaceae > Flavobacterium. The sequence continues at coordinate 1,296 of JAIEMH010000066.1, read as the reverse complement.
GTAAGCCATCCGAAGGGACTTTTTTTTATGCTGAATTTTTTTCAGCATCTCATCAAAAACCCAAACATAAATATCAAAAATTTCAAACATAAATATCTAAAATCTAATATTTAATATCTAAAATCAACTATCATGAGCACACAAAAATTTTCAACCAACGCACTTCACGCAGGACACGATGTTACTAAAAATGCAGGAACAAGAGCTGTACCGATTTACCAAACATCATCGTATGTTTTTAACAATTCAGATCACGCAGCCAATCTTTTTGGTCTAGCCGAAGCCGGATTTATCTACACCAGATTGAACAATCCAACCAACGACGTTCTAGAACAACGTTTAGCAAAACTAGAAGGCGGAATTGGAGCAGTAGTAACCGCATCAGGAACAGCAGCAATTGCAACAACATTTTTAACCTTATTAAAAGCTGGAGATCACATCGTTGCATCCAACAGTTTGTATGGCGGAACTTACAATTTACTGAAGGTAACTTTACCAAGATTAGGCATCACAACAACGTTTGTCGATCCTTCCAATCCTGAAAATTTTACTAAAGCATCACAAGAAAACACAAGAGCTTACTTCGTAGAAAGTCTTGGAAATCCAAAATTAGATGTACTGGATTTAGAAGCGATTTCTAAAGAAGCAAAAGCCTATAAAGTTCCGTTTATTGTTGACAATACAGTTGCAACGCCATATTTGTTAAACCCAATAAAATATGGTGCCGACATCTTAATTCACTCACTTACCAAATACATCACAGGAAACGGAACCTCACTTGGAGGAGTAATTATCGATGCTGGAAACTTCGATTGGAGTAACGGAAAATTTCCAGAATTCACAGAACCATCAGCTGGATATCACGGATTAAAATACTACGAAGCACTTGGCGCAGCGTCATTTATTGCCAAAGTACGAATTGAAGGATTGCGCGATTTTGGCGCAGCTTTAAGTCCGTTTAACGCTTTTCAAACCATTCAAGGATTGGAAACTTTAGAAATCAGAATCAAAAAACATTCAGAAAATGCATTGGAATTAGCCAAATGGTTGCAATCTCAAGAAGAAGTTGCTTGGGTAAATTATCCAGGTTTAGAATCTTCAAAATACAAAGAATTGGCAGATAAATATTTGCCAGAAGGAAAAAGTGGTATAGTAACTTTCGGATTAAAAGGCGGATTTGAAGCAGCAAAAAGCGTTGCCGATAACACCAAATTGTTTTCTTTATTAGCCAATATTGGTGATACAAAATCCTTAATTATTCATCCAGCAAGTACTACGCATCAGCAACTTTCTGAT
>JAIEMH010000224.1 GCA_019752245.1 Flavobacteriaceae bacterium | reverse complement strand
ATAGTTCTGTACGCATTGGTTTTGGTGAAGTTTCTAGCAAATTGTTACCACCTTTTGTTAGAAAATAATTAGAATTTATCTTTTGGCGCACTATTTGGATTGCTCCAAATAATAACCATAAAAACTATAAACCATGAAATCTCAGATTCACGAATACAAAAAAAAAAGCGCATGAGTAAAAAAATTACCTTACTAGTAACCTTTTTTGTGCTTATCACTTCATGTGGCGTAAGACAAACTAGAGAATCATTAACTTCTGGCGACTACGATGCAGCCATTCAAACTGCTGTAGAAAGCTTAAGAAATAGAAAAGACGCCAAAGGAAAACAAGATTATATTTACTTACTAGAAGAAGCTTTTGCAAAAGCTAAAGAGCGCGATTTACAAAACATCAACATTTGGTTTAAAGATGCAAACCCTAGTAATGCTGAAAAAATTTACACTACGTATGTTCAATTAAACAGCCGTCAAGAATTAATTAAACCAATTCTTCCATTAAAACTTATTAAAGAAGGACGCAATGCTATTTTTCCTTTTGAGGATTATTCCGACCAAATAATTAACAGTAAAAATGCTCTTGCAAAACATCTTTATGACAATTCAAAAGCTCTTTTGGCAACAAAAGACAAAATGAGTTTTCGTCGTGCTTATGATGATTTGGTGTATTTGAATACATTAAATCCAAACTACAAAGATGTTGCTGCATTAACTAACGAAGCACAATTAAAAGGAACTGACTTTGTAAGCGTTTATACAAAAAACGAAACCAATATGGTAATTCCAGTTCGTTTAGAAAGCGATTTGCTAGATTTTAGTACTTTTGGATTGAACGACAAATGGACTGTTTATCACAGCAATAAGCAAAAAGGAATTACTTACGACTACGGATTGATAGTAGGTTTTAGACAAATAAATATTTCTCCAGAACAAATAAAAGAGAAAGAATTAATTAAAGAAAAACAAATTCTTGATGGTAAAAAAGCCTTACTAAATGCACAAGGTCAGCCAGTAAAAGACAGTTTAGGTCATACAATTATGGTTGATAATTTCAAAACCATTAGAGCTACTATCTACGAATTTAGACAATATAAATCGGCTCAAGTAACTGCCAAAGTTGATTATATAGATTTCAAAACCAACCAACTTATTGAGACATTTCCGCTTACTAGTGAATTTGTTTTTGATTATATCTATGCAAAATACAATGGCGACAAACGCGCTTGTGAAGAAACCTATTATCCAAATTTTGATAGAAGAGCTGTACCATTTCCAAGCAACGAACAAATGGTTTATGACTCAGGACAAGATTTAAAAGCTAAACTTAAAGATATCATTACTAGAAATAGATTTAGAAGATAGTTATCGTTTCTCTTTCAAATCTAAAAACCAAACAAATAAACTGGTTTATTAATTGTTAACTCCTTTGTAGTTGCCGTTAGTAAGCCAGTTTCTTCATTTCTATCAAATACCGAAATCAAATTAGAGTCTTGCGTTGCCACTAAAACATTTTTTTGATTGGCAGTGATAATAAAATTTCTTGGTATTTTGGCTGTTTTTATAGTTTGAACAACCTCAAGTTTTCTGCCTTCATTAATTTTTATAACCACAATTTGATTATTATTTCCTCTCACAGAAGCATACATAAATTTTTCGTCCTTACTCAATCTAATTTCAGCAGCCGAACCACTGTTGGTTGGAGCAGTCAAAGCAATAGTTTCAATTTGCGTTAATTTATTGTCTTTATAATCAAATACCGCAACTTCATTAGTCAGCTCAAATGTCACATACAATCGGTTTCCAGCTTTATTCCAAACCAAATGTCTCGGACCAGAACCAGCAGCAACTTTAGTAGAAATAGTTTCGTTTTCTTTCAAAAAAGGCGTCGAATTTTCGTCAAACGGAATCAATGCTATAGCATCGGTTCCTAAATCGGCAACCGCAATTTTAGATTCCTTTGGATGCAAAACAATGCAATGTACATGCGGTTTTTCTTGACGTTCAACATTCACACTTTTACCTACATATTGAATCAACTGACTACTATCTGAAAGCATTCCAGCTTTATCAATAGGAAAAACACTAAGATTTCCACCCGAATAATTTCCTACCAAGACATAATCTTCCTTCGGACTAAAAGCCAACGTACAAGGATGATCGCCTTTGGTAAAAAAAGTGGTTAATTTTTTAAAAGTTTTGGATGATTTATTGTAAGAATAAGATGTTACTTTTCCGCCTTTATCACTTGCCGTTTCTTCAACAGCAACAACAATTGTTTTGGATTTATTGGTAATAACAAACGATGGATTTGCAATTTCAGAAACAACAGATTGCAATGAAATGTCCTTCGTTTTTTCATTAAATCGGATAACATTTATACCTTGACTTGAAGTATCGGCATAAGTGCCAATCAAGAAATTGGTTTCTTTAATAGACGAGCAACCCGAAAAAATTAGAACAGAAACAATTCCAAATACAGTAACTATCTTCATTATCTATTTACAAATATCGTTCAAAATCATTAGCATCAATATCACTATGCGATGCATCATGTACAACTTTTCCGTTTTTAATTACTATCAATTGTGGCGATTGATGTTCAACGCCAAAACGACTTGCAATCTCGTTAGAAACCGCTCTATAATTTAATAAATCCAAAAAGTACAACGTTATTTTATCGTCTAAAACAAATTCGTTTTCAAATTGCTTTAATGCCATTCTACTTATACTGCAACGCGTGCTATGTTTAAAAATAGCCACCGCTTTTGTGTTTGATAATTCAATAATTTCATTCAACTGACCCAAATCAGTCAATGGGGTCCAATTTAATTTTGAAGTTTTTGGTTCCTCTTCTGATCCTCCAAATATATTTTTAAATAAACTCATCATTATTTTTTTAGTAGTACGTCTAATTGTTGTTGCAAAATTACAGCATCTTTTTCTAAATCATGTTCTCTTAAATAACTAATTAATCCTTTCAATCGCTGCTTATCGTCATATTTTAAATTCCAAGATAATTTCTTCAAACATTCCGAGCATAGAACATTGGGTTTACTATCCGATTCTACAATATGATTAACACCATTCATTAGGCAAACAGCATGCTTACAATGACTCATAGAAAACATGTGACCAATTTCATGAACAGCCGTTTTTATAGTTCTATCCAGACAAAGAGTATAATCATCATTTGTAAGAAACCTGTTAAACGATGAAATTCCAGTTCGTTTCTTATAATTTGCCAAACCAAAAACATAATTCCAACTCGGACTAGGATATAAATCTTTAGCCGTAATTGCCATCAATACAATGCCGTCTTTCGGAATCTTGCTTGGCAATATTTTATTGTTGATATAACTCGCATCCAACTGTTCAATTCCGTATTTTATTCTTTTTTTATTTGCAGGAATTTCATTTTCTGAAATAGTAGGCAACACCAAAGTTTTTAATTTGAAAAATAACGAAACATAAGCAACGGTATTCTCAACAATTTTATGCTCTTTAGGAGTAAATTTTCCAATGGTTTGAATATAAATTACATTTCTTTCATCAGAAATTGAAGTGGGTTTTATGGCGCAATATTTTTCAAAACTTTGACCATCTTCTTGATGTTCTGCAAGCCACTCACCTTCTTTTGGAACACTTAATTTTACATCTAAATGTGCCAATTTATCCAATGGATTTTGCTTATTAGCAGTAGTGCAAGAAATCAAAAACAAAAAAATCAAACAAAAACTAACTATTTTCATAAAGTCTTTTTAATAAGTAACTGATTCTTTTTAGATTTAGTATAGAAAAACTGAAATTTTGTCGCTCAACCCGACTTTTTGTCGTAACTTTAGTAGTGTTTTGTGCTAAAAACCAGTCATTTTGACCTAAAATACCGATTGGAATAACTATTGTCCAAAACAAGAAAAACAACTTATAACTAAATATTACAAAACACAACAGTAACAATATGAACTTTAAAATTTTAACCATCAAATCGCAAGAAGCTTTGCAACAAGCACAGCAAATTGCACAAAGTTTTGGGCAACAACAGCTCGAAAACGAACACATTTTCAAAGGTATTTTAGAAGTTGATGAAAACGTAACTCCATTCCTATTGAAAAAACTCAACGTAAATGTTGATTTATTTAAAAAAGTACTAGACGCAACCATTCAAAGCTTTCCTAAAGTTTCTGGTGGTGAAATCATGTTCTCTCGTGAAGCCAATCACACGCTAAACGAAGCCGAAAGCATTGCTAAAAAAATGAACGACGAATTCGTTTCTATCGAACATTTGGTGCTAGCAATTTTCAAATCAAAAAGTAAGATCGCTCAAATATTAAAAGACCAAGGTGTAACCGAAAAAGGACTAGAAACAGCAATTAACGAAATGCGAAAAGGCGAACGTGTAACCTCTGCTTCTGCCGAAGAAACCTATAATTCATTAAACAAATACGCTAAAAACCTCAACGAATTAGCCAAAAGCGGAAAACTTGATCCTGTAATTGGTCGTGATGAAGAAATTCGAAGAGTATTGCAAATTTTAACGCGTAGAACCAAAAACAATCCTATGTTAGTTGGTGAACCTGGTGTTGGTAAAACTGCCATTGCCGAAGGATTAGCCCACAGAATTGTTGACGGCGACGTACCAGACAATCTAAAAGATAAAATTGTTTATTCATTAGATATGGGCGCATTAATTGCAGGTGCAAAATACAAAGGCGAATTTGAAGAACGTCTAAAAGCAGTCGTAAAAGAAGTAACTTCTAGCGAAGGCGATATCGTTTTGTTTATTGACGAAATTCATACACTTGTTGGAGCTGGCGGTGGCGAAGGCGCAATGGATGCTGCCAACATTCTAAAACCGGCTTTGGCTCGTGGCGAACTTCGTGCTATTGGCGCAACAACATTAGACGAATACCAAAAATATTTTGAAAAAGACAAAGCACTTGAACGACGTTTCCAAAAAATAATAGTCGATGAACCCGATACCGAAAGTGCCATCTCTATTCTTCGCGGAATCAAAGAAAAATACGAAACACATCACAAAGTACGCATCAAAGACGATGCTATTATTGCAGCCGTAGAACTTTCACAACGTTATATTACCAATCGTTTTTTACCAGATAAAGCCATCGATTTAATGGACGAAGCTGCTTCTAAATTGCGAATGGAAATCAATTCAAAACCCGAAGAATTAGACGTTTTGGATAGAAAAATAATGCAATTGGAAATCGAAATTGAAGCCATTAAACGTGAGAATGATGAAACCAAACTGAAAGTTTTAGGAATGGATTTGGCAAACCTTAAAGAAGACCGAAACGAAATTTTTACCAAATGGAAATCAGAAAAAGAAGTTGTCGATAACATTCAAAACATAAAACAAGAAATTGAAGATTTCAAAACCGAAGCCGAACAAGCCGAACGAAATGGCGATTACGGAAAAGTAGCCGAAATTCGATACGGAAAAATAAAAGAAGCTCAAGAACGATTAGACGTTTTACAAAAACAATTAATCGAAAACCAATCGGGAACATCGTTGATTAAAGAAGAAGTTACACGTGAAGATATTGCCGAAGTAGTAGCCAAATGGACCGGAATTCCAGTAATGAAAATGCTACAAGGAGAACGCGAAAAACTATTAAAACTAGAAGAAGAATTGCACCAAAGAGTTGTAGGTCAAGAAGAAGCTATCGAAGCCGTTAGCGATGCTGTACGCAGAAGTCGTGCCGGATTGCAAGACATGAAAAAACCTATCGGAACCTTTCTTTTTCTAGGAACAACTGGTGTTGGAAAAACCGAATTGGCAAAAGCATTGGCCGAATATTTATTTGACGATGAAAACGCCATGACGCGCATAGACATGAGCGAATACCAAGAACGCCATAGTGTGAGCCGATTGGTTGGTGCGCCTCCAGGATATGTAGGTTACGACGAAGGCGGACAATTAACCGAAGCCGTACGAAGAAAACCCTATTCTGTGATTTTGCTAGATGAGATTGAAAAAGCACATCCCGATACCTTTAATATTTTATTACAAGTATTAGATGAAGGACGATTGACCGACAACAAAGGTCGTGTTGCCGATTTCAAAAACACTATCATCATCATGACATCCAATATGGGTAGCGCAATTATTCAAGAGAAATTTGAAAACCTTAAAGGTAGTGTTGAAGCTGCAACTGAAGCTGCCAAACTGGAAGTCTTGGGATTATTAAAACAAACTGTTCGACCAGAGTTCATCAACAGAATTGACGAAATTGTAATGTTTACGCCATTAACAGCGGCTAATATCAAGCAAATTGTAGGCTTACAACTAAAAAGCGTAACCAAAATGCTAGCACAGC
>JAIEMH010000383.1 GCA_019752245.1 Flavobacteriaceae bacterium | reverse complement strand
TTTTACTTACCCGATCCAACTTATATTGCAGTAAATCCATCTTGCGGAAATATTGGAAGTATAACCATAACTTCTGCAGCAGCACAATACAGTTTTGATGGTGGAACTACTTGGACAACCAATCCAATAGCTAACAACTTACCTTCAGGATATTATTATATTAAAATAAAAAATGCACAAGGTTGCGAATCTAATTACGTGTTAATATATCTTGATTCATCTAATTTAGCAAATCCAAATTACACTGTGGTTCAACCTGGTTGTGGCACTAATGGTAGTATCACCATTACAACTTTAGCAGCTCAATATAGTTTTGATGGAGGAAATACTTGGAGTACTAATCCTGTTGCAACAAATCTTACTCCTGGAACCTATTATTATATTGTTATTAAAAATAGTTCTGGTTGTGTTTCTGGTTATCAGTATGTTTATATACAACCCTTTTATTTACCAGATCCATTATTCACTGTAGTCCAGCCAATTTGTGGTACTAGTGGTAGTATTACCATAAATACTACTTCAGCACAATACAGTTTTGATGGTGGAACTACTTGGACTACTAATCCAGTTTTATCAAATCTCACTTCTGGTTCTTTTTACATAATGATAAAAAATAGTGCCGGTTGTGTCTCTAATTATCAATACGTATATATAAATCCATTTTATTTAGCCGATCCAACATTCACTGTCGTTCAACCTAGTTGTGGTACAGGTGGAACAATATCAATATCTACGACATCTGCCGAGTATAGTTTTGATGGCGGTGCTACTTGGACTACTAATCCTGTCGCGACTAATCTTGCAGCTGGAACATATTATATTGCAATTAAAAACAGTTTAGGCTGCGTATCAAATTATCAATATGCTTATCTATATCAATATTATCTAGCAAATCCAACCTACACTGTTGTTCAGCCAGTTTGCGGAAATACTGGTATTATAAGTATTACATCTTCTGCATCGGAATATAGTTTTGACAATGGAGTAACTTGGACTACTAATTCAGTAGCATCAAATTTGGCCCCAGGAACTTATTTAATAAAAATTAGAAACAATTTAGGATGCGAGTCTAATTACAATTATGTTAGTTTGTATCAAAGTTATTTACCTTACCCAACTTTTACCTCAGTGCAGCCAAATTGCTCAAATGGAGGAAGTATTACAATAACAACTGCCGCAGCTCAATATAGTTTTGATAATGGTACTACTTGGACTAGCAATCCAACAGCTACAAATCTTTCTTCTGGATATTATTATATTAAAATTAAAAATGCACTAGGATGCGAATCTGATTCTCAATTTGTTTATATAAATTCGGCACCAAATGTACCCTTGACTCCTACAGTAAATGTGGTACAACCGTCAGCTTGTGGAGCAACAAATGGGAGTATTTCTGTTACAAGTTTTGCAGATTTTTATAGCTTTGACAATGGTCTTACATGGTCAACAAATCAAACTTTAGGATCATTAGCCGCTGGAACTTATTTAGTAAAAATTAAAAATGGAACTAATGGTTGCGAATCTCTAGCTACAACCGTTATATTAAATGCTACCACAGGTACTATTGCTGCTCCATTATTTACAGCTATTCAACCAACCTGTACAAATCCATTTGGAACTATTACTATTACTACTACTGCATTTCAATATAGTTTTGATAATGGTATTACTTTTTCAACATCAAGTTCAATGAATAATTTGACAGCAGGAACTTATTTAATTAAAATAAAAAATAATGCTGGTTGCATTTCTACAGCGAGTACAGTAACAATTAATTCAATTAGCGGATTAGCAGCACCAACATATACAGCTGTACAACCAACTTGTTCCTTATCTACAGGATCAATTACAATAAACACCATTGCTGCTGAATATAGTTTTGACGACGGAGTAACTTTCGTAACATCTAATACTTTAAACAATTTAACCTTTGGAACCTATTTAATAAAAGTTAAAAATATAGCTGGATGCATCTCTGCAAATACATCAGTTAGTATTTTAGCAGCGCCAGTAATACCATCTGCTCCAACTGTAACTGTTGCGCATCCTTTAAATTGTACAACCTCTACTGGTACAATAACTGTAACAAGTAGCGCTTTACTTTATAGTTTTGACAATGGACTCACGTGGGTTAATAATTCTACTTCAGGACCATTAGCATCAGGAACTTATTTTATAAAAATTAAAAATAGTATTTCTGGCTGTCCTTCATTGTCAACAACTGCAATAATAAATGCACAACCAAACGCTCCTTCAATTCCAATAGTTACTATTAGTCAGCCCACAACTTGTGCAAATCCTTTTGGAACTATAACAATCACAAGCACTGCATTTGAATATAGTTTTGATAATGGAGTTACTTATTCTAACAATCCAAACTCCGGATTATTACCAGTTGGTAATTATTTAGTAAAAGTGAAAAACAATTTAAATTGTGAATCGTTAGGTGTTTCTGTATCCATAAATGCTCCAACAGATTATCCATTAACTCCTAGTTATAGTACATTACAACCCGATTGTAACAATACTAAAGGAACCATAACCATCACAACTTTAGCAAGTCAGTACAGTTTTGACAATGGCTTAACTTGGAGTACTAACGCAACATCTTTACTATTAAACCCTGGAACTTATCTTTTAAAGATTAAAAATAGTAGTGGTTGTGAATCTAATAGTATCGCAGCAGTATTATCTCCTTTCACAAACTTTACAGCCACTCCAGTAGTAAATTCACCTCAAACTTTTTGTATTCAACAAAATGCAACTTTGAATTCAATTATCATCACTGGACAAAATATAAAATGGTATGATGCTCTTACAGGAGGAAACCTACTTTCAAATACAACAAATCTTGTTAATGGAACAACTTATTATGCGTCGCAAACAATTAATACCTGCGAAAGTTTGAGAATTTCTGTTACAATAAATATTCAAACAACTCCAGCTCCAACCGGAACAATGGCACAAACATTTTGCTCAACACAAAATGCTACATTAGCAAATATCAATACCATAGGTTTAAATATAAACTGGTACAGCACTATTAGCTCTACAATAATACTTCCTAATTCAACCATTCTAGTTAATGGTGGAACTTATTATGCTACTCAAACTATAAATGGCTGCGAAAGTATTAATAGATTAGCAATAACTATAACATTAATTAACACACTGAACGCAACAAATTATTCGGAAACAATATGTGATAATTTAAATGATGGTTCAGAAATTGTAGATTTATCAATTTACAATTCTGATTTAATTTCGAATACAACTAATTGTACTTTTGAATATTACAATTCACTTTCTGGTGCTGTAAACCAAACAATATCAAATCAAATTACAAGCATATCAAATTACAATTTAAGCATCGGAACAAATACTATATATGTTAGAATTTTATCAAATAACGGTTGCTATCAAATTGTTGAATTATCGTTAATATTGGTTAATCCACCCATAATCACGATTCCAAATAAAGTTTCATTATGTAAAAATCACAATGTTGTTTTAAATGCTGGTTTAGGTTTTAGCAGTTATTTATGGTCTACCGGAGCAACTAGTTCGTCTATATCTGTAACACAAGCCGGAAATTACTCTGTTACTGTAACTCAAAACCACGGCTCGGTTATTTGCTCAACAACAAAAAACATAACAGTTTCCTTATCAAATGCAGCAACTATTACACAAATTGAAACACATGACTGGACAAATAATCAAAATATTATCACAGTAAACACAAGTGGATTAGGTAACTATGAATATTCATTAGATGGCATTCACTATCAAGACAGTAACACTTTTACAGGTTTATTTAGCGGAATTTACACCGTATTTGTTCGTGATAAAAATGAGTGTGGAATTGTATCCGAAGATGTTTTTTTACTTATGTATCCTCCTTTTTTCACACCGAATGACGATGGATATAATGATACTTGGAGTATTTATTTTTCGCAATTTGAACCTGGTTTAAAAGTTGAAATTATTGATAGATATGGAAAATTATTAAAAGCTTTCGGAAATACAGGAGCTTGGAATGGAACCTATAACGGAAATTTAATGCCATCAGACGATTATTGGTTTGTGGTAACTAGGGCAAATGGTAAAACTCACAAAGGACATTTTGCAATGAAAAGATAAAACCTTAATTGAACGTTAAAGCTAATCTTGTTAATTTAATTTTAAGTATTTTTGTAAAAAAAATAAACAATGCCAAGCGACTGTATAAGCTATCAAAACTCGGGATATTTCTCTAAACTAATTGTAGATTATTTAGATGAGAAGTCCAATTTGAAGCAGTTATACAATCATTTTCCAAAAATTGAAAACTTTAAATCACAAATTGATGAGAAGAAAACCAATTTTCCTATAGAAAACCGTCAAGTTTTAGTATCAGAATTAGAAAAACAATATTTAGGTTTTGAAATTTCTGATGCAACTAAAGCTAATATCAAACATTTAAAAAATATAAATACATTTACTGTGACCACAGGTCATCAACTGAATTTATTTACTGGACCTCTTTATTTTATTTACAAAATTGCTTCAACCATAAATCTTTGCAAGCAATTAAAAAAAGAATATCCTGAACATGATTTTGTACCAATTTACTGGATGGCAACTGAAGATCATGATTTTGAAGAAATAAATTATTTCAATTTTAAATGTAAAAAAATAAAATGGAACAAAGAAAGTTTTGGACCAGTTGGTAGGCTTTCTACCGAAGGCTTACGAGAAGTTTTTGAAGAATTTGATGTAGAATTAGGAGTTGGTTCCAATGCAGAGTATTTAAGAGATTTGTTTACAAAAAGCTATTTAAATCATTCCAATTTAGCCGATGCAACCCGATTTTTAGCTAACGAATTGTTTAAAAGTGAAGGTTTAGTTATTATTGATGGTGATTCAATTGAATTGAAAAAGTTGTTTATTCCCTTTGTAAAGAGGGAAGTTTTAGAACAAAATTCATTTAAGAAAGTTACAGAAACTAGCAAACATCTGAAAGACTATTTTATTCAAGTGAATCCTCGTGAGATTAACTTATTTTATATTGAAGATAACTTGCGCGAGCGTATTATTTTTGAAGATAATAAATTCAAAATAAACAATACCAACATCTCTTTTACAGAAGCAGAAATTCTTCCAGAAGTTGAAAAATCTCCAGAAAAATTTAGTCCAAATGTAATTTTACGTCCATTGTATCAAGAAGTGATTTTGCCCAATTTATGCTACATTGGTGGTGGTGGCGAAATTGCCTATTGGTTGGAATTGAAATCTAATTTTGAAGAAAATAATATAACTTTTCCGATGCTTTTAGTTCGTAATTCTGTGCTTTTGGCGACACAAAAACAAGATGAGAAAGCAGACAAACTAGCATTAACTTGGGCCGATTTATTTTCTAATCAGCAAGAGTTATTTGACAAAAAGACGAAGGAGTTTTCAGAATTCACAATTGATTTTTCTTCTCAAAAAGAACATTTGAGAAAACAATTTGAAGAATTGTACACCATTGCAAGCAAAACAGATAAATCCTTTGTTGGAGCTGTAAAAGCGCAGGAGACAAAACAAACAAAAGGATTGGAAAACCTTGAAAAACGACTTTTAAAAGCAGAAAAAAGAGTGCATACAGATAAACTAGAACGTATTTTATTACTTCAAAATGAATTATTTCCTAATCAAAGTTTACAGGAACGAAAAGTAAATTTTAGTGATTTTTACTTAGAAGTTGGAAGCACTTTTATAGATAAAATTCTAAATGAAATACAGCCGTTGGAACAAGAATTTAAAGTTGTTGTTTTGTAGATTAACTGCAAAGTTTTCAAAAATTAAAATGGTTTTTTTAGACCTAATTACTTCACATAATATTTATTTTTTTACAAGTTCACTGAAATTAGTTTGAAAATAGCATACTTTTTTGTAAAAAAAAAGAATCTTTACTGCGCTCGGCGTAACAAAAAAAGATACTGCATAAAGCAGGAAAATGAAAACCAAAAAAGCCCGAGCCTTTCGTTCAAAATGAATTAACTTTTAAACTCTTAAACTTTTTAAACTCTTAAACTTTTAATTCAAACAAAAAAGCTTACTTTTGCACCCAAATTATAACAAATAAATTAAAATGGCTACAAATAGAACATTTACAATGATTAAGCCAGATGCTGTTGAAAACGGACACATCGGTGGAATTTTAAACATGATTACTGAAGGTGGTTTCAAAATTGTTTCTTTGAAATTAACACAACTAACTGTTGCTGATGCTAAAGCATTTTATGCTGTTCATGCTGCAAGACCTTTTTATGGTGAGTTAGTTGAATTTATGTCTCGTGGACCAATCGTGGCTGCAATTCTTGAAAAAGAAAATGCTGTTGCT
>JAIEMH010000323.1 GCA_019752245.1 Flavobacteriaceae bacterium | reverse complement strand
CAATCTGATGCTGCTTATATGGCCAACACACCATTTTTCGATTCAATGTTAAAAGAATATCCTAATGCTACTTTAGAAGCCTCTGGAGAAGCAGTAGGTTTACCTGCCGGACAAATGGGCAATTCTGAAGTTGGACACATGAATCTTGGCGCAGGAAGAATTGTATATCAAGATTTAGCTAAGATCAATTTAGCCGTTCAAAACAAAACCATGAATCAAGAAAAACCACTTCTTGATGCTTTTAAATATGCAAAAGACAACAATAAATCGGTTCACTTTTTGGGATTACTTTCTGATGGTGGCGTTCACTCACACACGTCGCACTTACGCGGATTGATAGACGCAACACAAGATTTTGGTTTAGAAAAAGTATTTGTTCATGCCTTTACCGATGGTCGTGATGTAGACCCAAAATCGGGCGCATTGTATCTTGAAGATTTAAATAATTATATTGACAGTAAATCGGTGAAATTGGCTTCTGTAATTGGCAGATACTATGCTATGGACAGAGACAAACGTTGGGAACGTGTAAAACTAGCCTACGATTTATTGGTAAATGGAACAGGAAAACATTCTAAAGATGCCGTTTTAAGTATTCTTGACAGCTACAAACACAACATTACTGATGAATTTGTTGAACCAATGTTGATGGTTGATGATAACGATACACCAATAGCGACAATTCAAAACGATGATGTTGTAATTTTCTTCAATTTTAGAACCGATAGAGGACGTGAATTGACAGAAGCACTTTCGCAACAAGATTTTCATGAACAAAACATGCACAAACTCAATTTGTATTATGTGACCATGACCAATTATGACGACACTTACAAAAATGTTCATGTTATTTACGACAAAGACAATTTAACCCAAACGCTAGGAGAAGTTCTAGAAAAAGTAGGTAAAACACAAATTAGAATTGCCGAAACTGAAAAGTATCCTCATGTAACTTTTTTCTTTTCTGGCGGACGAGAAATTCCATTTGTTGGAGAAACTCGCATTATGAAAAACTCACCAAAAGTTGCCACTTACGATTTACAACCAGAAATGAGTGCTTTCGAATTAAAAGATGCTTTAGTTCCCGAATTGAATAAAGGAGAAGTTGATTTTGTATGTTTAAATTTTGCCAATGGCGATATGGTTGGACATACCGGAGTTATGGAAGCAGCAATAAAAGCTTGCGAAGCAGTTGATGCTTGTGTAAAAGAAGTTGTTGAAGCTGCATTAGCAAACAATTATACTACTATAATAATTGCCGATCACGGAAACTGTGAAACGATGATTAATCCTGATGGTTCACCAAACACAGCTCATACAACTAATCCGGTGCCGATTATTTTAGTTGATAAAGAGTTGAAAACAATTCATGATGGTGTACTTGGCGACATTGCTCCTACTATTTTAGAATTAATGGGAATTGAAAAACCAGCAGTTATGACGCAACATTCGTTGTTGTAAACTACTGATTTAGTAAAACACAAAACCTATCTAGCCCTGATTGGAGAGAAAATCTTTTTCTTTTGTTGCCTGAGGCACTCGAAGGCAACAAAAGAAAAAGATTGCAATGGAAAGCAGGAATAAGGAAACCAAAAACTCCCGAGCCATTCGCTCCTAAAAAAAAACTACATTTTATTTAGTAACTCGTGGTATTCTCGCTCTATGCTTTCTTGGTGATTTGGATGTGCAATTCGGACTAATTCGGCAGCACGTTGTTTTAATGTTTTTCCGTATAAATCGGCAATTCCGTTTTCTGTAATTACGTAGTGAATATGTGCTCTTGTGGTAACAACTCCTGCGCCTTGTTTTAAGAAAGGTACAATTCTGCTTATTCCTTTTTTGGTTATTGAAGGCAACGCAATTATTGCTTTTCCACCTGGGCTTAAAGAGGCACCGCGAATAAAATCCATTTGACCACCAACTCCAGAATACATTTGCGGACCAATAGAATCGGCACAAACCTGACCAGTTAAATCGACTTCAATGGCTGAATTTATGGCAATCATGTTTGGATTTTTTCTAATTCGAGCGGTGTCATTTACCATCGAAGATTCCTTCATTTCGATAAATGGATTGTCGTTTACAAAATCGTACAAACGTTTGGAACCAATTAAAAAAGTGGCTAAAACGCGTCCGCGAAGTGTTCCTTTATAGTTGCAATTGATGACATCATTTTCTATTAAATCTATAACGCCGTCAGAGAACATTTCGGTGTGCAAACCCAAATCTTTGTGATTTTTTAATTTGCTTAAAGCAGCATTTGGAATAGATCCAATTCCCATTTGAAGCGTGCTTTTATCGTCAATTAACGAGGCTACAAAAGCACCAATTTTTTCTTCTTCTGCGGTAAAAAGTTCTGGCGCGTGACCATAAATTGGAACATTAACTTCAACGAGATAATCAATTTCTGAAACATGAAGAATTCCGTCACCAAAAGTTCTTGGCATTTGAGGATTTACTTGTGCAATTACAATTTTAGCGTTTTCAATAGCGGCAACTGTTGCCTCTACAGAAACACCAAGCGAACAATATCCATGTCTGTCTGGTGGCGAAACGTGAATGAAGGCAACATCCAACGGAAGTACATTTTTGCGAAACAAATGTGGCAATTCACTAAGAAAAACTGGTGTGTAAGAACCATTTCCTGCTTTTAAAGTGTGACGCACATTGGCTCCGATAAAAAACGAATTTACATGAAAACTTTCAGACAAATCTGGATTGGCATAACGCGCTTCGCCTTCTGTGTGAAGATGACAAATTTCTACGTTTCTAAGTTCAGATGCCCTTTCTGTTAATGCGTTTGCAAGTATTGTTGGCGCTGCAGCTGCGGCTTGAAGATAAACTCTATCGCCTGATTTTACTACTTTTACAGCTTCTTCTGCTGTGACATATTTACTCATACCTAATAAATTTTGGACAAAGTTAAAATCGGATTTTATAAAATAATATGATAAAACTCATATTGTAAATATAGCTGTTTTTTATCGCAAGAAAATTGTATTTTTGTACTCAGAAATTTAGAAAAATGATTATTCCAAAAACAAGAGAAGAAATTGAATTGATGCGCGAAAGTGCGTTGTTAGTTTCTAAAACATTGGGCGAAATTGCAAAAGTGATTAAACCAGGTGTAACTACTTTACAATTAGATAAAATAGCCGAAGAATTTATAAGAGATAACGGTGGAGTTCCAGGATTTCTTGGACTTTATGGATTCCCAAATTCGTTGTGCATGAGTCCAAATGCTCAAGTTGTTCATGGAATTCCGAACAATATTCCATTACTTGAAGGCGATGTTATTTCGGTGGATTGTGGTGTTTTGAAAAACGAATTTTATGGCGATCATGCCTATAGTTTTGAAATAGGTGAAGTTGCTCCAGAGGTTAAAAAATTACTTCGCGTTACTAAAGAAAGCTTGTATGTTGGAATTCGCGAATTTAAAGCTGGAAACCGTGTAGAAGATGTAGGAAATGCAATTCAGAAATATTGTGAAGGTCATGGCTATGGCGTAGTTCGTGAACTTGTTGGACATGGATTAGGCAAAAAAATGCATGAAGATCCAGAAATGCCCAATTATGGCAAACGCGGTCGCGGAAAAATGTTGGTAGAAGGCATGGTTGTTGCCATTGAGCCAATGATAAACATGGGAACAAAAAACATAAAACAATTAAAAGATGGTTGGACAATTCTAACTGCCGACGGAAAACCAAGCGCACATTTTGAACACGATGTCGCTTTAATAGACGGTAAACCAGAAATCTTATCGACTTTCAAATATATTTATGATGCTTTGGGAATTGTAAGTAATGAGGAAGATGAGTTTAGAAATCACTACTCTTTTTAAAATGAAAAAAATATTCAAGTTCATATTAAACACTATTCCTCGTCCAATATTAATTCGTTTAAGTATTGTGGTGCGTCCTATTTTAGCATTTTTATTAAAAGGAAATCGTTTTACTGATCCTATTGACGGAAAAAGTTTCAGCATGTTTTTACCTTACGGATATGGAAATCAAAGAAATAATGTTCTTTCTCCAAGTACTTTATCTTTAGAAAGACACCGTTTATTATGGCTTTATTTACAAAATGAAACCGATTTTTTCACTTCAAAGGAAAAGAAAAAAGTACTACATTTTGCTCCAGAACAAGAATTTTACAAACGTTTCAAGAAGCAAACTAACATCGATTATACTACAACCGATTTACTTTCGCCGTTAGCAGATGTAAAAGCAGACATTTGTAATTTACCGTTTGAAGATAATCAATACGATATCATTCTTTGCAACCACGTTTTAGAACACATTCCAGACGATACTAAAGCCATGCAAGAATTATACAGAGTTTTAAAACCAGGCGGAATGGGTATTTTTCAAATTCCACAAGATTTATCTCGCGCAACCACGTTCTCTGACGATACGATTGTTGATCAAAAAGAAAGAGCTAAAATCTTCGGACAATACGATCACGTTCGTGTTTATGGAAGAGATTATTTTGACAAACTTAGAAGCATTGGTTTTAAAGTTATTGAAGAAGATTACACCTCCAAATTAGCCCCAGAATTAGTAGAGAAATATTGTTTGGCAAAAGGCGAAATTATTCCGGTTTGCTTTAAATAATTTTATTGGCACAATTGTAGATAATAATATTTAGTATCTTTACGTTTGATAATAAAATGATTATGTACAAAAAAATTATATTGTTTTCGGCACTACTTCTATCTATTTTAAACTCAATAGCTCAAGAAAAAGAAGTCAATCCTCCTTATCATATTAAAACAATTTCATTTGTTCAAAACGCACAAAATGCTATTCCGCTTTTTCAATTAGGCGATTCTTTTCAATTGCAATTTGATGATTTACATGGATCCGAAGACAATTATTATTACAAAATAACCCATTGTGATTATGATTGGAAAAAGTCACAATTATCTATTAATGAATATTTAACTGGCTTTGATAACCAACGTATTCAAGACTACACCAATTCTTTAAATGCATTACAAATTTATTCCCACTATAGAATATCATTTCCTAATAAACTTACCCAATTAAAAGTAAGCGGTAATTATATAATTAGTATTGTTAACGAAGACCAAGAAGTAGTTTTTTCAAGAAAATTCATTGTTTTTGAAGAGTTAGTTTCTGTGCCTATGCAAGTTAAAAGAGCACGTAATGTAAAAGATGTTCAATTCAAGCACAATATAGATTTTGCAATAAAATCGGGCTCAATTACTTTCCAAAGCCCATTGCAAAACGTCAAAGTGCTTTTAATGCAAAACGGAAAATTCAACAATACTATTTCCAACATCAAACCAATGTATACTATTGGCAATGATTTAATTTATAAATACGATACCGAAACACAATTTTGGGCAGGAAACGAATACCTTTTCTTTGAAAATAAAAACATTCGAGCAGCCAATAACAGCATTGCCAGAATAGATACGCAAGGCGGATTATACAACTGCTTCTTATATACCAACAACACACGAGCAGAAAAACCTTATACTTATTGGCCCGATATAAATGGAAACTTTTACATCAAAAATCTAAATTCACAAAATGATGAAATTGAAGCCGATTATGCTTGGATTTACTTTTCGCTTTCGGCACCAGCATTTTATCAAAACAAAAATATTTACATCACAGGAATGTTCAACAACAATGTTCTTTCTGAAGAAAATAAAATGGATTATAATACCAAAAAAGGCATTTACGAAAAAGCAATAATGATAAAACAAGGCTTTACAAATTACAATTATACAATTGCCGACAGCAAAGGAAAAATAGACGACGAAAATGCAATTGACGGAAATTTCTATCAAACTGAAAACAACTATTTTGCCATTATTTACTATCGTGAAAATAACCAACACTACGACAGAGTTATAGGAAAAGGAGTTGCAACATCAACAGACATAATCAATTAATTATATTTAACATTAAAAAAACATTTGTTTTTTTATAAATTTTGTAACTTTACAAAAAGTTTCTTTATGGTTACTCAAATAACAAGAGGCATAAAAATATCTGTTAATACTAGTTTTGAAGGTACTTACTTCAAAAACTACAAGATTCATTTTGCCTTTTCTTATGAGATAACAATAGAAAATCACAGCAAAGATTCGGTTCAATTAACCTCGCGTCATTGGGAAATTTTTGATTCACTTAACGATTTAGAAATTGTAGATGGCGAAGGAGTAATTGGAAAAAAACCAGTTCTAAAACCAGGTGAATCACATACTTACAGTTCAGGTTGTTTGCTTTCTTCACCTCACGGAGCAATGCGTGGTTTCTTTAATATGATTAATTTTACAACTACCAAAAACTTTAAAGTAATCGTTCCAACATTTCGTTTAAGTGCACCGTAT
>JAIEMH010000128.1 GCA_019752245.1 Flavobacteriaceae bacterium | reverse complement strand
CTAAAGTAGCAATGTTGGATGTCTTTACAAATTCGCCAATTTTTTCTCTAAAGATTTTACCCAATCGACGTGCATTTTGAGATAATTTCTCTTCATTTACAACATCCAAAGCAGCAATTGCAACCGCACCAGCAATAGGATTTCCGCCAAAAGTAGAACCGTGTTGACCTGGTTTAATAACATTCATGATGTGATCATTTGCCAAAACTGCTGAAACTGGATAAGCTCCGCCAGACAAGGCTTTACCAAGAATTAAAATATCTGGAGCAACATAAGTCGCTTGTTTTTCGCACGCATTTTCACAAGTACAATTTCCGCAAACTGCCAATATTGAACCAGTTCTTGCAATACCAGTTTGAACCTCATCGGCAATAAACAAAACATTGTTAGCTTCACAAAGTGCTTTTGCTTTAGCCAAATAATCTTCTGCTGGTGTATAAACTCCTGCTTCACCTTGAATAGGCTCTACAAGGAAACCTGCTATATTTTTAGACGATTTAAGCACGTTTTCCAGAGCTTCAATGTCGTCGTAAGGAATTTTTATAAATCCTGCCGTGTAAGGTCCGAAATTCTTTCTAGCGTTTTCATCATTGGAGAACGAAATGATAGTTGTTGTTCTTCCATGGAAATTTCCATCGCAAACAATTATTTGGGCTTCATTTTCATCAATTCCTTTTTTCTCATACGCCCATTTTCTACAAAGTTTCAAAGCCGTTTCCACCGCTTCGGCGCCAGTATTCATTGGAAGTACTTTATCAAATCCGAAATATTTTGTGATGTATTCTTCGTAAACTCCTAATTTATCGTTGTAAAAAGCACGAGAAGTTAATGTTAACGTTTGTGCTTGTTGCACCATTGCGCCAATAATTTTTGGATGACAATGTCCTTGATTTACTGCTGAGTAAGCCGAAAGAAAATCGTAATACTTTTTACCTTCAACATCCCAAACATAAACGCCTTCACCTCTACTCAAAACAACTGGTAGCGGATGATAATTGTGTGCTCCGTATTTATTTTCTAATGAAATAATTTCTTCAGAGCTGATTTTTTCTAAAACTGACATAATTTTTCTTTTTTTACCCAAACTCACCATGGGCTATTTAAAATATCAATTCCTTCTTGTGGAGAGAAATCATCCATGAAGCAAAAGTACTAAAAAAGATTATTAGTTTGTTAGATTCTTAGCTATTTAGGTTCTAAGGTTCTAAGGTATTCAGGTATTCAGGTTCTGAGATTCTTAGCCACTTAGGTACTAAGGTTCTGAGATTCTTAAAAACTTAGAATCTTAGAACCTTAGTACCTCAAACTCCAATCCTACTTCTTAATCTTTTCTAAAATATCGTTCATCATTTCGATTTGCACTTTTTGAATTTCAATCAAT
The DNA here is from genome assembly GCA_019752245.1 of Flavobacteriaceae bacterium. Lineage (GTDB taxonomy): Bacteria > Bacteroidota > Bacteroidia > Flavobacteriales > Flavobacteriaceae > Flavobacterium. The sequence continues at coordinate 5,024 of JAIEMH010000128.1, read as the reverse complement.
TCTTGCTGTTGATGCATGATTAAATGATCTAATTTATCATCAAGCATTCTAATTTCGAGTTCCGATTTTAGATTTATCATGTAATCTTTTTTGGCTCTTTCGCGGTCTTTTTCTTCTTGACGGTTCTGGCTCATCATGATAACTGGAGCTTGAAGCGCAGCCAAACAGGACAAAATCAAATTTAATAAAATAAACGGATACGGATCAAATCCTTTGTTCATTAATAAATAAACGTTGGATGCTATCCAAATCATGATGAAGATAAAAAACGAAATTATAAACGTCCAACTTCCTCCAAAATCGGCTACTTTGTCGGCTACAACTTGTACGAAAGTTCTATTATCCACTTCATCTTCTACTTTAGATACAAATGAAGTATCATCAGATAATGATTTTATTACATTTTTATGCAACTCGGAAAGTTCTCCAACTTCAGATTGTAAAAAATTTGAAATATATTTTTCTCGGTAAATATTCAACTCTTTGTTGGCAATGCATTTGCTTTTATCAAAATTGGGATAATCTTCTTTTATTAAATTTAGAATTGGCATTCTAATAGCTTCGCCCCAAACTCGATCTTTTTCTGGAAATTCTAATCCCGAAATTTCACTTACAAATGTTATTTTATCTTTCATATCTGGAAAATATATTTTTTAGCGATTAAATTAATATCGATCTAAATTTCTGGCTAATTTACGTTATTTTGAACATAAAAAAACCTCACTTCAATAAAGAAATGAGGTTTCTATTAACTTTTTAAATCAACTATACTAAAGTAGCCGTTGAAGTAATTTCAGTATTTAATAATTTAGAAATTGGGCAATTTTGTTCTGCTTTTGTTACCAAAGCTTGAAAATCTTCATTTGAAATTCCAGAAATTTCAGCCTCAACTGTTAAATGAGAACCAATGATTGAACCAGTTACTAAATTAATTTCACATTTAGTTTTAATATTACCTACAGAGAAACCTCCTTCTGTTAAAAATGCTGATAATTGCATTGTAAAACAACCTGCATGCGCTGCCGCAACTAGTTCTTCTGGATTAGTTCCTACTCCATCTTCAAAACGTGAATTGAATGAATATTGTGTATTGTTTAGTGTTGTACTTTGAGTAGTAATAGAACCTTTTCCTTCTTTTACTGAACCTTGCCATTGGGCTGTTGCATTTCTTTTCATGATGTTGTGTTTTTTAAATTTTTATCAAAGTTAAAAAATCATGCCGACTTGAATGTTATATAATTATTGTTATTTTTAATAAAACAATAGCTTTTATCTTTTAGGATGTTTTTTCAAACAACTTTTAAACTCTTAAACATTTAAACTCTTAAACTTCCTCCTCATACATTTCCAACAACTTTGTAACCGTATTCCAATTTCTGATAGTTGCTGTTACGTTAAGCTTTTTCTCGATGTATTTTTGGTCCAGTCGAGTTTTCCCTGCGCCTATGTCGTATTTTATGAAGATTCTGTTGCCATCGATTACAGCTTCGTCGGGTTTGAATTGGCTTATTTTTAATTCGTTTATGGCGGAACTTGATAATTCTTTTGAAATAAAAGCTACGTACAACTTTTTAGTATCAACGTCTTTTTGCTTTAGAAACGGATTGTTTTTAAAACACAATTCCAAATCATTTTTACCAATAACAATCACAGGAACTTCGTGTCCAAAGGTTTTGTAAATTTCTTGTTTGATTTTAAAAGCTACGCTAAAACCACTTTCTTCGTCAATTTCTACAAAGACATTGCCGCTTTGAATATAGGTTTCTACATTAGTAAACCCAATGGCTTCTAAGGTAGTTTTGAGCGCGTCCATTTTTATCATGTTGTGTCCTGAGACGTTGATGCCGCGAAGTAGTGCTAGGTGTTTCATGGTGTAAAGATAATTATAAACATACTGTTTCTAAAATGTAGTGAGGGATTATTGGGTTTTAGTGACTGTACCTTCTTTTTCGCAGGTGCTAAAATTATTGCTAGAGGTGCTAAAATTATTGCTGCAGGTGCTAAAATTATTTTTGCAGGCGCTAAATTTATTTTCGTAGGTGCTAAATTTTGAAAACCACTATAACCACTTTAAATGTAGGTAACCACAGTAATAATCCATTTGCTTCTTGTTTAGTTATTAGTTCTATCTTTTTTTTGCTTTGTGTCTTTAGACTTTGATGTTGTGGAGTACTATTGAGTGTTTCAAGGTGAAGATACTATACCTGACAAGTTTTTAAAACCTGTCAGGTATTTAAATGCGATGATTTAAAACCTATTCACCGCAAAAAAGATGTGATTTGGTTAAAAAGACGTTTTGGAGCAAGTTGGTGCTGGTAGAAGCACTAGTTATAGGGTTAAGTGAATTGGATTTAGGAGATTACTCACAGCGGCATTGCAGGTGAAAGGATATTGATTATAGACTACTAGACGATGGCTAATTGATAGCAAAGCATGAATGGAAAGCATTAAGAACAATGTTTCTTTATTTATAGTGCGCGTTTGCGATTGTTGCCTAATCATTCTCTATTTGTAACATATAGTGTAATTGGTGTATACTTTCACCATTGATGCTTTATCCATACTTCATCTGTACTTTATCTATACTTCATCCTTACCTCATCCTTACTTCATCCTTACTTCATCCTTACTTCATCCTTACTTCATCCTTACTTCATTCTTACTTCATTCTTACTTCATTCTTACTTCATGACCCGTCCTAAAATAGCTATATACAAAAACAGTGTATAGCTATTTTAGGACAAGACATTATTGGATTGCTAAAAATTGTAAATTGGCTTTGAATTTTAAGTTGCGGTTATGTCTAAAGTTGTGTTGCCTGATGCGTTTTATACTGCGTTGCAGGAATTGGATGGTATTGTTGCCGATGCCAATAACCGCAAGATACGGTTGTTGTTTGATGTACTTGCCCTGCCCATGAGTGCTGCTGATTTTGCTAAGATTTTGGAATGGGATCTTATACTTATTACTGTTGCTGATAGGCAAATGGCGGTGCAGTTTAATACATTGGTGGCGTATGTACCTAACTTGAAATTTGTAGTTGACGATGCGCACGACTTGTTTACTGTGTTGCAAGGAAAAAAGGGAAAACGAGTTTGGAAAGAACGTTAGTATGCCTTAGCCTTACTTCTTCTCTCTCCCGAATTGCTCTAATTTTTTCCTGAATTGACTACTTGTATGTTTATAAAAAGTATATCTTTCCTTTACTGGTATTTTACCAAAGGCGTAATTTAAAAAAAGTATTATTTTTGACGTAAGGATACAACTAGCAAACCCAAACCTATAGGCCGTACTATAAGCCGCCTACGCGAATTGCGCGAAATGAAACAAGAAGCATTGGCAACCGCCATTGGTGTAAGCCAATAAACTATTTATGCTATCGAAAATAATGAAACGATTGAAGATGACAAACTGCAAGAAATAGCCAAAGCCTTGGGGGTTTCTGCCGAAGCGATTAAAAACTTTTCTGAGGAAAGGTGTTATTAATTATTTTAATACCTTTAATGAAATTGTTACTAATAGTAATTTTGGTCATAGCAATACTTGCAACTTTAACCCTCTTGACAAAGTAGTTGAATTATAGGAACGACTTGTCCAAGCGGAAAAAGATAAGATTGCTTACTTAGAAAAGTTACTGAAGGAAAAATAAAACTCTTAACTAATTAGAAATTTATTAATTTTAGTTTAATAAACTAACAGTCTTTTCCTAAGAGGCTGTTTTTTTTTTGCATAACAACTACTCAAACATACAGAAAGTTAACTATTGAAACCCAAAAACTCTAAATTAAACGTTCTTAAGAAATACTTGGTTTTAAAACACTATTAATAAACAAAACTCGTAAGCGGTTTCCTTCAATGGTTTGGATCGGTAATTATTTTAAGTTGGATTCTACAAACACATTATCATTTTGAATCTATGTAACCCAATTAGTAAACCCAATGGCTTCTAACGTAGTTTTAAAATTTCCATTTTTATCATGTTGTGTCCTGAGACGTTGATGCCGCGAAGTAGTTCTAGGTGTTTAATTTTAATTTTTTTTTCTTTTCCTATATAAATCTATAAATGCATTTTCTTTGGAAGGATCAAAATTCCTATCATAATAAATTTTACTTAAAAATGCATTCCATAGAAACAAAAGAATAACACTAACCAATTTGTTCAAACTACTATCCTTGAAAATAATCCAATTTTCATTCGACATTATAAATTTAAACTCTTGGATGTAAGAAATCATTAGTAAAAAAGTAACCAAAATAGATAAAATTAAAATTAACTTTGAAGTTTTTTTCCATTTTTTAACTTCTAACAACTCATCAGTTGCTAATCCTGAATTGCTTTTAACTTTTGGGCTTTCATCATTTACAACTTTGAATTCGTCTATTTTTCCGTAATCTCCAAAATTCCCAATATTTGTTGGTCCATTAAATATATTTGTTACCGATTTATTTTCTGCCGATTTTTCCAGTTTATTTTCTTCTTTAATATTATTTTCATCTATGTCTAAGTATGTACTAAAACTTGAAATATTTTCAATTTTTTCTTCATTGTCAGAATTAAATGTTTTTATTTTTTCAATTTCAATATTTTCTTTTAAAGAAGTCCAATTAATATAAAACTCGTTATCAATACTAACTTGTACAGTAAAGAATGTTGAATACCACTTATAACCTTCAAAATAGAACTCATTGTAATTACCCTCTTCAATTTTTCTATAATATTCCGTAAAATCACTATGATTAACTGAATTATCACTTTGAGTTTTAAGAACAATAGAGCTGCTTTCTATTCTCTTTTTTACAGTTTCAATATAATTACTATAATTTCTTTTTGGAAAATAATCTTGTTCTGGCAAATCTAAAATATAATCAACTACTTCCTTTTGAAGCTTCAAGTTTTTTTTCTCAATATCTCGGAATCATCAACGCGCGTTTTTCCACATTTTAGCTCATGGCCGATTGTTATCTGGATTTTTTTTTATAGTTACAATCTTACGTCGATACCTTGTCTATCAAATGCGGTATTA
>JAIEMH010000399.1 GCA_019752245.1 Flavobacteriaceae bacterium | reverse complement strand
TCCATTGGAATGTTGTTTTCTAACCAAAGAAAATTTGATAATTCTAGTTTGGCTTTAATTAATTTTAATTTAGAATCTTCTAAACTCAATTGACGATTGCGAACATTTATGCCTGCTTCAACTGAATCTACGGCAGGTTTATCGCCATTAGTAATCAAACTTTGAATGCCTTTGTATCGAATGGATGCATTGTTTAAATAGTTTTCATAAAGTTGTACTTCGCTGTAATTTCTTTTCCAATTAAAATAGGCTACAGATGCGTCATACAATACTTGAGTTGCTTGTAATTTTCGCTCAGCTTGACTTAATTTAATTTGAATTTTTGCTTTTCTAACATCGGCCATTCTCTGATTTATAAGAAGTCCTTGTCCTAGTGGAACTGTGATTCCTAAAGAAGTTAATCCTTTATTTGGCAGCGTGTTTTCCGGATTTATGTAGATACCTTCGCTATTATCAAAACCAGCTTTGACTTCAATTCCATACCAAGTTGGAATTTTGAAACTACTGTTTAAAATAGAATAATATTCTTTGTCTTTGAATTGTTTTTTATCAAAATCTACTTCAATTTTAGGATCAAATCCGCCACGAGCCATCATTAAATTAGCTTGTGCACTATTTACCTCAAGATTGGCACTTTTCACCATTGGATGAAATTTTTTAACATAACCTAAATACTCATTAAAAGTGAGTTCTTTAGAAGCGGTAGTTTGCGCAAAACTAACACAAGTAAATAGTAAAAGTAAGAGTTGTATCGATTTCATTTTTTTGTGCCTTTAGTTTGAGTTTTAACCCTGATTGGTGGGAAAACCTTTTCTTTTGTTGCCTTCGAGTCGCCTCAGGCAACAAAAGAAAAGTTTGGAAGGAAAGCAGGAACATGGATTGCAGATAAGTCCCAAGCCATTCGTTCCTACTTTTTATCTTTAGCTGCTTTGGCTTTTGGTTGATAATAATTTGGAGGAAATCCGTTGAGTGTTCGCCAGATTTCAAACCAAACTGGAACATTGTCCAGCAAAGCTATTGTTTGCGCACCTGAGCCCATACTGACTTGCTTCGGCCAAGGTTCTTCGTCTTTATCAGGAGCAATTAATACTCTGAATTTTCCATTATCGCTTATAAAATTTTCTACGGCTACAATTTTACCACCAAAAGTTCCGTAACTCATGTTGGGCCAGCCCGAGAAAACAATTGTTGGCCAACCGTCAAACCAAACGCGTACTTTTTCGCCTTTGTTTACAAGTGGTAAATCATTTGGACTAACATAGGTTTCAACAGCAATATCGTAATTTGATGGCATGATACTTACTATTTGGGTTCCTTCTTTGATAGTTTCTCCAATTCCCGATTGAATTGCACGATTGACATAACCGCTTTGTGGTGCTTTTATGTAGTACATTCCGTTTCGGATTTTATAATTGGTGTATTGATTTTCGAGTTTATTTACTTGTGCTTTAGTATCGTATTGATTGCTTAAAGCGGTATATTGATCACTTTTGGCTTTAGAATCTTTTTCGGCGTATTCAGCTGATATTCTGTTGACTTCAACTTTAGCGTTAATTAATTCGTTTTGACTACCGATATATTTATTTTCTTGTGTGATTATTTTAGCTTCAACATCTTGTAGTTTTAATCGTTTTTCTTCTACATCAGTCAATGGTTTTAAGCCTTCTTTATTAAGCGTAATGGAACGATTGAATTGTGTTGTAGCGATTTTGACTTGAGTTCTAACGGCAATTAAATCCATACTATCGCTTTTTACTTTCAAAACAGCTTGACGGATTTTGTTTTTGGCTTGTTGTAATTTTAAGTTTTTTTCATTTTCAATAGCAGCAATTTGAGCTGAAAGTGAATTTACTTTTCCGCCATACGATTGTTGCGCCATTTTTTTCGCTTCCATTTGATTTTTGGTGTTTTCCATCAAATTTGGATCTAGGTAATCTTCTTTTACCTCTGAAATAAATAGAATAGTGTCACCTTTTTGAACAAAATCACCTTCTTTTACATACCATTTTTCAATTCGTCCAGCAATAGCCGAATGAATCGTTTGAGGTCTTTGATCAGGTTTTAGAGTTGTAACCGCACCTGAACCAGAGATGTTTTGTGTCCAAGGCAAGAACAATATTATAATTCCAAGAATCGAAACACCAAGAATGATTTTGTTTAAAATCTTGTAATGAGGTCGATTGCTTAGTTTTTTTACAGCACTAAATTGCTCAATGTTTTCTGTAATTGGATTTTTTTTAGAAATATTTAGCATAGCGATTAGTTTTTAGAATCTGAAATAATTGTTCCACTATTCAAAGTTAATATTCGAGTACTTTTTTGTTTCCAATAGTCATTTTTTGAGGAAACAATAACCGTCCAATTATTTTTTTCATTCATAATAAAATCAATGATTTCGGTTGCTGTTTTTTCATCCATTTTATCTAATGGATCTTCATAAAATAGAATCTTCGGTTTATTGATGATGCTTCTTGCTAATAGTATTTTTTGTGCATTTGAAGAAGACATTTGTTTGCCATCAGTTATGATTTTTGTATCCAAACCGTTTGGTAATGATTTGATAAAACTGCCTAATTTTACACTTTCAATTGCCCATTTAATATCTTCGTGACTAATGTGTGGATTATTGAAAGTTATGTTTTCTCTAATTGTTCCCTCAAATGGAGTTTCGCCTTGAATTATTGTACCAATGTGAGAACGGTATTGATTCAAATCAATTTTACGATACGTATCGTCATTGATATAAAACGAACCGGATGTTGGTTCAATTAAACCAGATAGTAATCTGATTAAAGTGGATTTACCCGAACCATTTTCACCTTGCAATACAATTTTTTCAGAAGGTTCAATTTTCAGATTTATATTTTGAATTACATTATCATTTGAATCTGGAAACTTGAATTTTACATTTTCGGTTTCTAAACTTATATTGGTAAAGCAATAATTTAGTTCGTTTATAGTCGTTTCTTCGGTTTTTAAATCGGTTATTAATCCAATTTTTTCAACTGAAGTTAATACATCATAAAAAGTTTCTAATCCAACAATTATCTTTTCAACCGAGTTAATTACTAACAAAATAATGATTTCAGCCGCTACGAATTGACCAATATTCATTTGCTGATTCAATACCAAGAATCCACCAATTAGCAATAAACTTAAAGTTATAATTACTTTAAAGATAATCAATTGAATGAATTGTCTTTTGATTACACTAAAATGCTTTTCGCGATATTCTAAATAACCATTTACAAGTTCGTTATTTTTAGACAAAGCGAATTCAAAATTGTCTCTTTTACGAAAACTGAAATTATTTCTTGCTAATTCTTGAAGCCAACCTACTACTTTATATTTGTATTTTGATTCTTTCAAACTAGTGTTAAGTCCCGAATTATATGAAAATTTGAAAATAGAGTAGAGTAGTATCAACAACAAAATCCCAAAGAAGATAAAAAAGGAATGATAGAAGGACAACAATAGTATTCCAAAAATAATTTGTAAAAGTGCAGACGAAAAATCTACCAATAATTTAGAAGTTCCTTTTTGAATGGTTAAGGTGTCAAAAAAGCGATTGGCAATTTCTGGCGGATATTGATTGTAGAGTTCTTCAAATTTTATTTTAGGTAATCGGTAACTGAATTCAAAAGAAGAACGCACAAATATTTTTTGTTGCAAATTTTCTGTAATTCTAAGTTGCATTAAAGATAATAGGCCAACCAAAGCCACTCCAACAACCACAACAAAAACAAGTACAATCCATGAAGTACTTACTCTTCCTGATTGTATTAAATTGATAATAGCTTGGATTCCTAAAGGTAAAGATAAACTCACTAAACCTGCAAAAATGGCGTAAAAAAAGATTTGAGAGATATCTCTTTTATCTAATTTCAATAAATTTTTAAAACGTTGTAATGGTGTTTGATTCATTGGAATTTATTTTAAAGTTTTTTCAATTAGATTGGTATAAAAATCTGTTGGTGAAATTGTCTCATTACAATTGGTAATTGTTTTTAAATGATTCATTAAAAAGTGTTGGTGTAACGCGCCTTCAACAATTGAAGATGCCAAGCTTTTTGCAAAAGGATAGCTTGGATTTACTTCTATAATCATTTCGATAATTCTATTAATCACTCGTTTGTAAACCAAGAAAAAACCTTCTTTGTTTTCTTGATCCACTTCTTTGGTTAATAGTGTTTTAGTAAATTCAGTTATGATTATTTTATTTAAAATAGCTTCGTTTATGTGAATAGTACTCGAGTCATCTACAATTTTTTCAGTTACAATTGTTATAGCTTTTTTTAATTTTTCCATAGGATTGAGGATGTTGTTTGTAGCAAAAACCATTCGGTATTCAATCCAACCCCAATACCATGAAGATAAATATAGCATTAATTTATGTTTACTTTCAAAATAGCGATAAATAGAACTTTCATTTGATCCAATTTGTTCTCCTAATTTTTTAAAAGTAAAATTTTCAAAGCCTATTTCGTCTACTAAAATAATACTTTTTTCAATAATTTTTTTTCCTAATTCTGAAGTTTCAGGATTTTTAACGTAAAGTTTTTCGTTTACATTAATGATTATGTTGGATAGTATGTTTTGCATGTGAATAATATTATTTTATGCAAATATAATAGTAATACTATTAATAATGAAACTTTAACTTTTATTTGTATTAATTTAGGACGTAGAAGTTTCTTTCAAAAAGTATAAATAATTGAAAATAGTAATGCTAAAGATGAAAAATTTTAGGGTCTTGCTTTTATGTTTTGTTCACAAAGCTTAATGATTTCGGTAATTCTTACCTTTCGAGTTTCCTCTCGTTTGGCTTGGTTTAGCCAATAAAGATAGCTCTTTCTATAGGATGGACTAAAATTTTGGTAATTGGTAAATGCAGTTTTATTTTGCTCAAAAGCTACTTCTAAATCTTTGGGTACTTCTAAATTTTCTACTGCATCAAGTGATGACCAAGATCCATTTTGTTTTGCAATTTCGATTTTTCGTAAGCCACTTTCGTGAATTAAATTTTCTTTTAAGAGATTTTCAATATAAGTTTTGTTGAGTTTGCTCCAAACACTTTTGTCTTTTCTTGGAGTGAACATCTGAGTTCGACGTTCTTCATCAAGTTTTCTAACTGTCGAATCAATCCAACCATAACAAATGGCTACCTGAACTGCTTCTTCCCAGCGCATGCTATCATATGCACTATTTACTTTGTAGAATATCAAAGAAACACCTTTAGAAGAATGATGATTTTCATGCAACCATTCACGCCATTCGTGATGATTTTTAAAATATAAATGCTCTTTTTCTTCCATTTTTAAAATTAAAAAAAGGTATATTAGAAAATAGAAATTCTAATATACCTTAACTAGTAGTATTCAAAAATAGTGATTATTTTATAATTCCAGCACAAGCTACTCTTGCTCCTGCATTTCCTGTGGGTTGAGTGGTAAAATCATCTGGATTTGCATGTACAATTAGACCTTTACCTAAAATGTCTTTTGTTACATCACCACAACCAATACACCATTCATCTGTACTTAGAAGTACTGTTCCTTCACCCTGTTGATCCGTAGTAAAATTTCCTATATCTCCTTTGTGATGTTCGGCTTGGCCCCATTTTCCATGTTTTTTAAATGTAGGATTCCAATGTCCACCAGCCGATGTTGCGTCTCCTGCAGAGCAATCTGCTTTTTCATGAATGTGGATAGCATGTGTGCCTGGCTCTAAACCTGATATTTTTGCTAACAAAGTAACCTTTCCGTCTTTTTCTGTAAATGTGGCTGTTCCAGAAACTTTACTACCACTTTTTGGTTCCAAAGAAATGGTTAATACATTTGCTTTTGTTTCTGTTCCCGACTTACATGCAACAATAATTGCAAGTGCTACGATTGATGTTAGAATGATTTTTTTCATGGTATTTTATTTTTAATAAAATTAATTTTTTTTTCTGAAAACTAAGTTAATAATTGCTTAATGTTTTTAAATAAAAAAACCACTCAATTTCTCAAGTGGTTTTTCCTAACAATTAACTTAACTAAAAGTCTTAATAGCAATATTCGTTTTCGGCAACTAATTTTGCTGTAATAGTTTCTCTCAATGCTACAATATTTGGCATGTTGGTATATTTTGTAAAACGACGTAATCCCATTAGCATCATACGTTGTTCATCACCTTCGGCAAAGGATATAATACTTTCTTTACCTTTTAGGTTTACAATATCAACTGCTTTGTACAAGTATAATTTTGCCATTGCAATTTGCTCTTTTACTTTGTCTTCGCCTTCTTTTTTGGCTAATTTTTCAGTACGTAAAATGGTACTTTCTGCCATGTAAATTTCAATTAACATATCGGCTGCAGCCATTAATAATTGTTGGTGTCCGTCTAAATCTGGTCCAAATTTTTGAACTGCACCACCAGCAACCATTAAGAAAGATTTTTTCAAATGTCCACTGACTTCAAGCTAGCTTTGTTAATTTAAAATTCTGTCTACAAAGTTTCCGAAATGACCAAAACGTCATTTTAACGAGAT
>JAIEMH010000063.1 GCA_019752245.1 Flavobacteriaceae bacterium | reverse complement strand
GTCACCTTCAGCAAAAGAAATAATGCTTTCTTTCCCTTTTTGAGTGATAATGTCAACTGCTTGGTATAAGTATAATTTTGCCATTGCAATTTGTTCTTTTACTTTGTCTTCACCAGTTGCTTTAGCTAATTTTTCGGTTCTCAAGATGGTACTTTCAGCCATGTAGATTTCGATTAAGATATCAGAAGCGGCCATTAATAACTGTTGGTGAGAATCTAAATCCGGTCCATATTTTTGAACAGCACTTCCTGCAACCATCAAGAAAACTTTCTTAAGGTTTGCAATGATTCCTTTTTCTTCAGCAAATAATTCAGAGAAATCTGGAGTGTCAAATGATGGAATTCCCATTAATTCTTCTTGAACTTTTGATGCTGGTCCAAGTAAATCAACGTGACCTTTCATTGCTTTTTTGATCAACATTCCTACAGATAGCATTCTGTTGATTTCATTTGTACCTTCGTAGATACGAGCAATACGAGCATCACGCCAAGCACTTTCCATTGGTGTATCTTCAGAGAATCCCATTCCACCAAAAATTTGAATTCCTTCATCGGCACAATTTTGAACGTCTTCAGAAACTGCCACTTTTAGAATTGAACATTCTATTGCAAATTCCTCAACACCTTTTAATTCTGCTTCTTGGTGTGAATTTCCTTCAGCAACTCTTGCATTTATTCTATCTTCAATCGATTTTGCAGCTCTGTAAGTTGCGCTTTCTCCAGCATAACAGCTTGTTGCCATTTCTGCTAATTTGTAACGGATTGCTCCAAATTGCGCAATTGGTGTATTGAACTGAATTCTTTCGTTAGCATATTTTACTGCTCCTTCAGTTACTCTACGTTGTGCATCTAAACAAGCCGCAGCTAATTTTATACGTCCAACATTTAGTGAATTCATTGCAATTTTAAATCCGTTTCCTCTTTCAGAAAGCATGTTTTCTGCCGGAACTTTCGTTTCATTAAAGAAAACCTGACGCGTAGAAGAAGCACGAATTCCTAATTTATGCTCTTCTTCGTTCATCGAAATTCCATTTGATGGATCATTTTCAACGATGAAACCTGTAATATTTTTATCATCACCAATTCTTGCGAAAACTATAAATACCGAACAAAATCCAGCATTAGAAATCCACATTTTTTGTCCAGTTATAGAATATGTTTTTCCATCTTCAGATAAAACTGCTTTAGTTTTTCCAGAATTTGCATCCGAACCTGCACCTGGTTCTGTTAAGCAATATGCACCAAACCATTCGCCTGAAGCTAATTTTGGTACGTATTTTAATTTTTGTTCTTCATTTCCGTATAATGTAATTGGCATAGTTCCAATTCCGGTATGAGCACCAAACGCTGTTGAAAACGAACCAGTTGCACCAGAAATGTAATCACAAACTAGACAAGTATCTACAAATCCCATTCCTAATCCGCCGTAAGCTTCAGGAACTGCTATTCCTAAGAATCCCATTTCTCCTGCTTTGCGCATTGACGCTTCGGTATAGGCGTAGTCTTTTTTCTCAAATTTGTCTTTGTGTGCCCACAGTTCTTTATCTGTAAATTCTTTCACAGAATCGCGCATCATTAATTGTTCTTCTGAGAAATCTTCTGGAGTAAAGACATTTTCACATTTGGTTTCTTTTACCAAAAATTGTCCACCTCTTGTTATATCTTCCATAATTTATTTTTTTTTAGAGAAAAGAAGAAAGATGCAAGAAAAAAGATTAAACTTCCAATTTACTGATAAAACCAGTTGTCATTTTTTGGAATTCAATAATCTTGTTTTCTATTTCTATCGTTTTTTCGTTGGTTATATATTTATTTTGATTTGCTATTAATAATTGTGTTTGTAATTCAAATGAAGAACCTAAACTAATATTTAGGTAATGCTTAAAATGATTGTTACCTCTGTTAGAACCTTCTGCTATATTTGAAGGCATTGAAACAGCAGCTCTATTCATTTGACTTACTAAACCATAAACTTCATTCTTTGGAAATTCTAGACCTATTTTATGAATATCTGAAGTGATTTCCATTGATAACATCCAAATTTTAAGATTTTTAAAGTTATGTTTCATAAGTCTTGCCTCTTGTTTCTTGTCTCTATTCTCTATAATAATTCAAATACACCTGCAGAACCTTGACCTGTTCCAACACACATACTTACAATTCCGTATTTATCACCACGGCGTTTCATTTCGTCAAATAATTGTACCGATAATTTTGCGCCTGTACAACCTAATGGATGACCTAATGCGATTGCACCACCATTAACATTTATGATTTCTGGATTTAGATTTAATTCACGAGTTACTGCTAACGCTTGTGATGCGAAAGCTTCGTTTAACTCAATTAATCCGATGTCATTTAGTGATAAACCTGCTTGTTTTAATGCTTTTGGAATTGCTTTTACTGGTCCGATTCCCATAATTCTTGGTTCAACTCCAGCTGAAGCAAAATTTACTAATCGTGCAATAGGCGTGATGTTTAATTCTTTTACCAATTCTTCGCTCATGATTAAAACGAACGCTGCACCATCACTCATTTGCGAAGAGTTTCCAGCAGTTACACTTCCATCAGCGGCGAAAACTGGACGTAATTTATTTAACGCGGCAATATTGGTGTCAGCTCTTGGACCTTCATCTTTGCTTACTACGTATGATTTTGTTTCTTTTTTACCATTTTCATTGATGAAAGTCTGCTCAACAGTAATTGGAACGATTTGTTTTTCAAATTTACCTTCAGCTTGTGCTTTCAGAGCTTTTTGATGTGAATTGAATGCAAACGCATCTTGATCTTCACGAGAAATATTGAATTGTTTGGCAACAGCTTCTGCCGTTAAACCCATTCCCCAATAGTAATCTTCGTTTCCTTCTTTTGCAACAGCGTAATCTGGCGTTGGTTTGTATCCACCCATTGGGATAAAACTCATGCTTTCTGCACCACCAGCGATGATACAATCTGCCATTCCGCTTTGGATTTTGGCTGTTGCCATTCCGATAGTTTCTAGTCCAGAAGCGCAATATCTGTTTACCGTTACTCCAGGAACATCGGTTACTTTTAATCCCATTAAGGAGATTAATCGTCCTACGTTTAATCCTTGTTCGGCCTCTGGCATGGCGTTTCCAACCATTACGTCGTCAATTCTTTTCTTGTCGAAATCAGGCAATTCATCCATCATAAACTGAATGGTTTCTGCAGCCAATTCATCAGGTCTTTTAAATCTGAATACTCCTTTTGGAGCTTTCCCAACGGCTGTTCTGTATGCTTTTACTATATATGCTGTTTTCATTTTTTTTATTTTTGAGATGAAAGAAGCAAGATTTAAGATCGCTTCGCTGAAAGATTATTTCTGTCTTTCTTCTTTCTTCTTGTTTCTACTTTCTAATTTCTCAATGGTTTCCCTTTTGTTAACATAAATTGGATACGCTCCAATGTTTTTCTTTCTGTACAAAGCGATAAAAATGCTTCTCTTTCAATATCTAATAAATATTGTTCGCTTACTAAAGTTGGTTCTGATAAATCACCTCCAGCCATAACGTAAGCCAGTTTATTAGCTATTTTCAAATCATGTTCTGAAATGTATTTTCCGGCAACCATTTGGTTTGTTCCAACTAAGAACATTCCTAACGCTTGTTTTCCTAACACTTTTACGTCTTTTCTTTGGATAGGTTGAGTGTAACCAGCTTCGGCCATCAATAACGCGTGTTTCTTAGCTTCGGCAATTTGTCGGTCTTTATTGACTACAACAATATCTTTTCCTTTTTGTAAAAGTCCTGTATCAAAAGCTTCATAAGCTGATGTTGATACTTTTGCCATTGCGATGGTCATGAAATATTCTTGAAGAACATTCAATTCGACGTCATTTTTATGGAATAAATCTGAGGCACGTAAAGTCAATTCTTTAGAACCACCGCCACCAGGAATTACACCAACTCCAAATTCTACCAATCCCATATAGGTTTCTGCTGCAGCAACCACTTTATCGGCGTGCAAACTCATTTCGCATCCACCACCAAAAGTCATTCCGTGTGGCGCAACTACTACTGGAATTCCAGAGTAACGAACGCGCATCATCGTGTCTTGGAACATTTTGATAGCCATGTTCAATTCGTCGTATTCTTGCTCAACAGCCATCATGAAAATCATTCCGATGTTAGCTCCAACAGAGAAATTCGCTGCTTGATTTCCGATAACTAATCCTTGGTATTCTTTTTCTGATAAATCGATTGCTTTGTTGATAGCTGATAAAACATCGCCACCAATGGTATTCATTTTCGATTGGAATTCTAAGTTCAAAATTCCGTCACCTAAATCCTGAATGATTGCTCCAGAATTACTCCAAACTTTCTTAGTTTCACGAATGTTGTTTAGGATGATGAAACTATCTTGTCCTGGAACTTTCGTCTGTGATTTATTTGGAATATTGTAGAAATACGTTGCACCTTCTTTTACAGCATAGAAACTTGTAGTTCCAGAAGCTAGCATTTCGTTAACCCAAGCTGCTGGCTCGTAACCTTCGGCTTTCATTAACTCAATTCCTTTTTCAACACCAATGGCATCCCAAATCTCGAACGGACCATTTTCCCATCCGAAACCTGCTTTCATGGCATCGTCAATTTTATATAATTCGTCTGAGATTTCAGGAATTCTATTCGATACATAAGCAAACATTGACGAGAATGATTTTCTGTAGAATTCGCCTGCTTTGTCTTTTCCTTTAACTAAAACTTTGAATCTGTTGATTGGTTTATCAATGGTTTTTGTCAATTCTAATGTAGCAAAGTTTGCTTTTTTTGCCGCTCTATATTCAAGAGTATCTAAATCTAATGTTAGAATTTCTTTACCTTCTTTTTTGTAAAAACCTTGACCAGTTTTGCTTCCTAACCATTTGTTTTCCATCATTTTGTTGATGAAAGTTGGAAGTTTGAACAATTCGTGTGCTTCGTCATTCGGACAATTCTCATAAATTCCGTTGGCAACGTGAACTAATGTATCCAATCCTACAACGTCGACAGTTCTGAAAGTTGCCGATTTTGGACGACCAATAACTGGACCAGTTAATTTGTCAACTTCTTCAATGGTTAAACCCATTTCGGTAACTAAGTGAAACAAACTCTGAATTCCGAAAATACCTATTCTGTTTCCGATAAATGCTGGTGTATCTTTGGCAACTACTGATGTTTTTCCTAAGAATTGTGATCCGTAATTCGTCAAGAAATCCAATACTTCAGGAGAAGTTTGTGGACCAGGAATGATTTCGAATAATTTCAAATAACGAGCTGGGTTGAAGAAATGCGTTCCGCAGAAATGTTTCTGGAAATCTTCGCTTCTTCCTTCGCTCATGAATTTTATTGGAATACCAGAAGTATTAGAAGTTACTAAAGTTCCTGGTTTTCTGTATTTTTCTATTTGTTCAAAAACCAATTTCTTGATGTCTAAACGTTCTACTACAACTTCAATAATCCAATCGTAATTGACAATTTTTGCCATATCATCGGTTGTATTTCCAGTTGTAATTCTGCTCGCAAATTTTTGGTTGTAAATAGGTGATGGGCTACTTTTTAAAGCATTTGCCAAATGTTCATTCACCAATCGGTTACGTACGATTTTACTTTCTAAAGTTAGTCCTTTCTTTTCTTCGATTTCGGTTAAAGCATTCGGAGCAATATCCAAAAGCAATACTTCCAATCCGATGTTTGCAAAATGACATGCAATTCCAGAACCCATGATTCCGGATCCAACTACTGCCACTTTTTTGATTAATCTTTTCATTTTTTTTATATTGTATTGTTGTAAAATGTATATTGTATTGTTGTATTTTTAATGATTACATTTTTTTTTCAATTGAACTTTTGAGTTTAATAATCATGTTTTGAATATGTTGTATTTCTGCTTCAAGAAAATTAAAATCATTTTGATTTATAAAATCTAAATTTTTACAAATAATTAATTGTGTTTCAAATTCAAATGCTGAGCCTAGTGAAATTCCTAAAAAATTATTGAAATCTTTATCTGTGTTTCTTCCGCAGCCTTCTGCGATATTTGAAGGAATTGAGACTGCACAACGTCTTATTTGAGATGTTAATCCATAAATTTCCTCTTTTGGAAAACTTTGTGATTTCAAATAGGTGTTTGTTACTAATTCAATAGCTTTTTGCCATACCTTCAATTCCTTAAAATAATTCATTTTATATATTTATAGTGTCATTTGTTTTAATGTATTTGTACTACTTTTTACATTATACAGTATACAATTCTACATTTTACAGTGCTTAAAATATTTTCTTCTCCGCAATCAAATCATTAATAATATCAGCAACTTCAATGAAGTTTTTCATTTTTTCTTCCGAGATGTTTTTGCGAATGGTTTCATTAAATTGTAATACGGTTTCTTTTGATTGAGCGCGCATTTGTCTCCCAAAATCAGTCAGGTAAATTAATACGCCACGACCATCATCTGGATTTTTCTTCCGAATTATTAATCCTTTTTCCTCTAATGTTTTTAATTCTATTAGATTTAGAAACAGTAGGAACGACTTATTGAGAGAAAAACCTTTTAAATCTCAGCTAGAAAGCAAAGAAATTAAAGACTGAAAGAACAAGATG
>JAIEMH010000247.1 GCA_019752245.1 Flavobacteriaceae bacterium | reverse complement strand
GTACCTGGTATGGACTTAAGTGCCGGGCATTCAGGATTAAATACATCGGGGATGAACGGTAAATTGTTAGTTATCGATGCAATGAATGGTTCAATTATAAAAAATATCAATCTTCCTTTAATGAACCATAACACAATCTATTCTCCTAACGGAAATGAAATTTGGGTACCTCAAATGGATGAAATGAATAGCAAAGTTCTGGTATATGATGCTACTTCGAATACATTATTAAATACAATTAATGTTGGAATGATGGCAGCTGAATTAACATTCTCTTCCGATGGTACCAAAGCTTATGTAGCAAATGGTGATGATGACAGCATAACAGTTATAAATACTGCCACAAAAGCGATAGTCACAACTATTGCCGTTGGAGATAACCCTGTTGGTGCTTGGACAGGAAGTAATGGTAAAATGTATGTCGATAATGAAGACGGACAAACTATTTCTGTGATTGATGTTGCAACAAACTCAGTAGATGAAACAATTACTTTAGGTTTCATGCCGGGAATAGCATCATATAACGGTCCTAAAAATGAATTATGGGTTTCGGATCCAATGAATGGAAAAGTACATTATTGGACTTGGGATGCGGGAATGAATATGTGGATGCATGGAAGTTCACTTAACACTGGTGCTGGTGCTCACGCAATTGCTTTCACAACAGACGGTAACACTGCCTATGTGACAAATCAAACGGCAAATACAGTTTCAGTTGTCAATACTACTAACCATACGGTGACCAAAACAATTAACGTGGGAAATAAACCAAATGGTATTGTTATAAAAATGTAAAACTTTATAAAACTAAGTCTGATGGTAGCATTGGACTTAGTCTTACAACAAAAAGTAATACTAAATCGATGTAAATGAAAATATTTTTTTATATAACAGTACTCATATTGTACTCATTTTCAATAAAAGCCCAAATTAAGGTTGGTGATACAATACCATCACTTACACTAAAAAGTAATAGCAACAGTGATGTAAACACCTCATCATTCAAAGGCAAATATGTACTTATCGATTTTTGGGCATCTTGGTGTGCGCCTTGTAGATTAGGCAATAAGAAGTTAGTAAAACTCCATAATGACATAGATACAGCCAAAATTGAAATAATAGGAATATCAATCGATACAGACACAAGTAAATGGCTTAAAGCTATTGAAAAAGATAAAATTAAGTTCACTCAATTGATAGACTCAAAAGGTTTTGATGCTAATACTGCAATAGTTTTTGGAGTAGATGAATTACCATCAAAATACTTGTTTAATCCTGAAGGTATACTAATTGCAAAAAATCCAACAGAAGAAGAAATAGTAAAATTAATAAAATAGTAAAATGAAGAAAATTAATAAAACATATCTAATAGTAGCATCAATTGTTTTGATGTTCTCAATAAAAGGTAATGCCCAAATCGTAAAAGCCGAAATTAGGGCCACTGGTTTAACTTGTTCTATGTGCTCAAATGCTATAAACAAACAGCTAAAAACATTACCTGAAGTAGTTAATGTTGAAACTGACTTAAATACCAATACGTTTACAGTAACGTTAACAGAAGGAAATAATTTAAGCCCAAAAGTTTTTAAGGAGAAAGTGGAAAAAGCTGGCTTTTTTATAGGCACATTAGTGATAACAGCAAAACCTGAAACCATAACTAAAAGTCCTTATATTTTGGTTAATGACATAGCAACAAACGGAACGGAAATACAATTTCAAGTAGTTGACAAAGGCTATGTAACTGAAAAGGAGTTCAAAAAATTATCCAAATCATATAAGAATGTCGAAACGTATGCTGCAATCAATGAAGATGATTTCCACATTAAAATTCTAAATTAATGAGAAAGATAATTTTATTTTTTATTGCTGTAAGTTGTCAAGATGTTTTTAGCCAAGAGTTATTTGTAGTAACGGATCCGGCCAGTAATGTTCCTGCAAATTCGTTAGCAGTCAATGTAATGCAGTCTCTTTTTAAAGAGGAAATGAAATCAGGCTACAATTACCATTTTATGCCCGAAGTGACTTATGGTCTAAACAAAAACATAATGTTTCGAGCTTCTGCTTTTATAAGTAATAGAAGCAATCAACTAGTTACCGAAGGAGGTAGTTTTTATACTAAGTATCGTTTCTATTCATCAGATGATCTGAACAGTCATTTCAGAATGGCTGCATTTGGAAGATATAGTTTTAACAACGCTGACATTCACCAAGAGCAAATAGAAATATTAGGACACAACACAGGTTTCGAAGGAGGATTTGTAGCCACTAAGTTGATTAAAAAACTGGCAATTAGTTCGTCCATAAGCTTTGAGAAAGCCTTTGACAACAAGCCTGATTATCCGTTTCCTGATAATATGGGCGACAATGCTACAAATTATACCTTATCATTCGGTAAACTAATGTATCCAAAAAAATACACTAGTTACAAGCAGACAAATATCAATCTAATGATTGAATTCGTTGGGCAAACTATTAATGAAAATGGCAAGTCGTATGTAGACGTAGTACCGGCTATACAATTTATTTTCAACAGTCAGGCACGATTGGACTTTGCTTACCGACAAGAGCTTTTGAGTTCAATGGTACGCTCTGCTCCAAATGGTTTTTACTTCAATTTATATTATACTTTTTTCAATTTAAAAAAATAAAATCAAGATGAGTGAAACAAAATTTATCCCGGCATTAGGTTATGATTTTTTAAGCGATTACTATGATTTAGCTATAAAAGTAACAATGCCTGAAAAAAAGTTCAGAAACAGATTAATTGATTTTGTAGACCCAAAAGAGAATGAAAAAATAGTAGAGTTTGGTTTTGGAACGGCCCAAAACATTATCATACTCAAACAACGTTTTCCTAATTGTAATGTACTAGGAGTTGACATCGACCCAAAGATTAAGTCAATAGCTGAATATAAATTAAATAAGGCAGGAATTGAAGCACCTCTTTTTTTATATGATGGAAATAAGTTACCATTTGAAGATAATTCAATTGACAAGGTTTATAGTTCTCTTGTTTTTCATCAGTTAGACATGATTACAAAATTGAAATGTTTATTAGAGATTAATAGAATATTAAAACCAAATGGAGAATTAATCATTGGAGATTGGGGTAAAGCAAAAACAAAATGGATGAGGTTATCCTTTTACTTAGTTCAATTATTAGACGGTTTCAAAACTACCACTGATAATGTAAATGGATTGATGATAAAATACATTACTGATGCAGGATTTAAAAATGCTCGGGAAGTAGATTATATCAACACATCAATCGGGACTTATTCTTATTATAAAGCAGAAAAAATAATTAATAACTAAAAAATAACACAGTATGAAAGCACTTATTTTAACAGCTATTTTAGCAATCACTTTAGTTTCTTGCAATCAAAAAAACAAAGAAACAGAAAACAACACTACAGAAACTTCCGCAAATTCAAGTGAACTATATGCATGCCCAATGCATCCCGAGGTTCAAGGAAAAAAAGATGAAACATGTTCCAAATGTGGTATGGAATTAACCGAACTGGTAACTCAAACGCAAGCACCTCACGAAAAAAAAGCAACAGAAGCATCCTCTGCTGCAACAACACAATCCAATGTTAACATCGAGGATATTTTAATTAGTTACATAAATTTAAAAAACAAATTGGTTAAAGATGATACAAATGGTGCTGCCGAAAAAGCAAAAATACTATTCACCTCATTTGACAGATTTGACATCAAAGTTTTAAGCGAAAAACAAAAAAAAGAATATTTGGATATTGCAGATGATGCCAAAGAACACGCAGAGCATATTGGAGATAATGGAGGAAAGATAGAACATCAAAGAGAACATTTTGTAATGTTAAGTAAGGATATGAATGACTTAATTCAATTATTTGGAACCAGTCAAAAACTATATCTGGATTTTTGCCCAATGGCAGATGACAACAAAGGTGCTGTTTGGATAAGTGAAACAAAAGAAATCAAAAATCCATATTTTGGAAAAGAAATGGCTACTTGCGGTTCTATAAAAAAAGAATACTAGTATGAAAAAAATCATCAAAAAAATACTTTTTATTGGGTTAATTATTTTTTTGCTGATGCAGTTGTATCAACCTACTCGTAACGAAAGTTTTGAGCAGGATATAACTGGCAATTTTACAAAAGTCTATAATGTTCCTAAAAATGTTGAAATCATTTTGCGAACTTCTTGTTATGATTGCCACAGTGACAATACTAACTATCCTTGGTATTCTTATATACAACCTGTTCGTTTCTTTATGGATGGTCATATTAATGAGGGAAAGAAAGAATTAAATTTTAATGAATTTGGAAATTATTCTAATCGGAAACAAGAAAATAAATTAGATAGAATTAAAAAGCAAATTAAAAAAGATGAAATGCCTTTGAAATCTTATACTCTGATTCACAGAAATGCAATACTTTCTACTACTCAAAAAAGGGAGATTTTGGATTGGATAAATAAAATAGAAGATAGTATTTCATCACAAAATTAAAAATAATGGTAGAAAAATTAATAACATTCTCACTACGAAATCGAGCCGTTGTCTTGCTGGTTTCAGCTTGCTTATTTGCTTGGGGAGTTTACAGCGTCCAACAAAACCCCATTGACGCCATTCCTGATTTATCCGAAAATCAAGTTATCGTGTTTACGGAGTGGATGGGAAGAAGCCCACAAGTAATGGAAGATCAAGTCACTTATCCTTTGGTTTCAAACCTGCAAGGCATTCCAAAAGTCAAAAATATTCGGGGTGCTTCGATGTTTGGGATGAGCTTTGTCTACATCATTTTTGAAGATGATGTCGATATATATTGGGCAAGAACTCGGGTTCTAGAAAGATTAAATTATGCACAACGATTATTACCACAAAATGTAGTACCAACCTTGGGTCCTGATGGCACAGGTGTGGGTCACGTTTTTTGGTATCATTTAAATGCGAAAGGTATGGACTTGGGAGAACAAAGAGCCTTGCAAGATTGGTACGTGAAATTTGCCTTGCAAACCGTTCCAGGAGTTGCCGAAGTGGCTTCCTTTGGTGGATTTGAAAAGCAATATCAATTAGTGTTGGATCCATTGAAAATGCAATACTACAACGTCAGTATGATGGAAGTAATGAATGCTGTCAAAACAAATAATAATGACGTTGGAGGAAGAAAATTTGAAATGAGCAATATGTCCTATATCGTTAGGGGCTTGGGCTACATCAAAAACATAAAAGATGTAGAAGACATTGCTATTAAAAACTATAATTCCGTTCCGGTAAAAGTTAAAGATATTGGTTCAATACAAATGGGTGGCGATTTGAGACTAGGTATTTTTGATGAAAATGGCAATGGTGAAGTTGTTGGCGGAATTGTGGTAATGCGTTATGGTGAAAATGCTGACAAAGTAATCACGGCAGTAAAAGAGAAAATGAAAGAAGTCGAAAAAGGATTGCCCGAAGGAGTTACTTTTAAAACGTCTTATGACCGAAGTGAATTAATAGAAAAAGCAATCGCATCTGTTAAAGGCACTTTAATAGAAGAAATGATTGTCGTTTCAATTGTTGTACTACTTTTTCTTTTTCATTGGCGAAGCGCTTTAATTATACTCATTCAATTACCAATATCTGTGGCTATTGGCTTTATTTTACTCGAAGCATTTGGTATTTCTTCAAACATTATGTCACTAACGGGGATTGCTCTGGCAATTGGTGTTGTCGTTGATGATGGTATCGTAATGGTAGAGAATGCATACAGGACAATTTCGGAGAAACAGGAAGAAATGGACAATAATCAGTAATTGGAAATAAGATGAAAAATAAAATTAAAAATATATTCAAAAAAGAAAACGATCCGTTGTCTTCTGAAGATAAGTTGAAGCTTATAGAAAGCTCTTCCAAATTAGTAGGCCCAGGTGTTTTCTACTCAACAATAATTGTAATTACATCCTTTTTGCCTGTATTTCTTCTCACGGGAATGGAAGGCAAGTTATTTAGTCCACTAGCTTGGACAAAATCGTTTATACTGATAGTTGATGCTTTTTTAGCCATTACACTTACACCTGTGTTAATTAGTTTCTTACTAAAAGGAAAACTTCGCCCAGAAGATAAGAACCCAATTAATAAAAAATTGGAAAGCATTTATACACCCATTTTGATTTTTTGTTTAAAATGGAGAAAAACAGTATTGGGCATCAACATTATTGCTTTGCTGATTGGCGTATTGATGTTTACTCGTTTGGGTTCAGAATTTATGCCTCCTTTAGATGAAGGATCTGTACTGTTTATGCCAGTAACCTTACCCGATGTATCCAACTCCGAAGTAAAGAGAATTCTTCAGGTTCAGGACAAATTGATCAAATCAATTCCCGAAGTGGCTCACGTGTTGGGAAAAGCAGGCAGGGCAAATACGGCAACTGATAACAGTCCAATAAGTATGGTTGAAACCATTATTTTGCTAAAACCTCAAGCAGAATGGCGAGAAGACAAAACCAAGAATGATATTATCACGGAAATAAACAACAAACTGCAAATCCCTGGTGTGACCAATGGCTTTACGCAACCTATTATCAACCGTATCAATATGCTTTCAACAGGAATCAGAACCGATGTGGGTATCAAGATT
>JAIEMH010000155.1 GCA_019752245.1 Flavobacteriaceae bacterium | reverse complement strand
TGTCTTCATAATGCGAAATTGAATATTCCAATTCGCGAGTACGTTTTTGGAAAATTTTAAATTTTTCATCTGGAGTTTCCGATAAAAGAATTTGATATTCAGACGTTAAGGTACTTTCAGAAGTGATTATCAAATATTTTTTAGATTTAGATTTATAAACTGAAACATTAAAAGTATCATCTTTTTCAAAATAAACCACAACATCATCTGCAGGATTTGAACCTAATTTATGTTTAAAAATTCTATCAGGACGAAGCGTAACTTCATCTTTTCTTGAGTAAAAAATGGTTTTATTATCACTTGCCCAAGTTGCGCCACCAGTAGTATTTTCAATTTTTAAAGGTAAAACTTCATTAGTTTCTAAATTCTTAATTTGAATGGTATATTGACGTCTAGAAACAGTATCAATTCCATAAGAAACCCATTTATTATCCTCACTGATACTAATACCGTTTAAATTGAAATAAGTAAAGCCTTGCGCCATTTCATTACAATCAAAAAGTATTTCTTCATTAGCATCCAAATTTCCTTTTTTACGAGAATGAATGGGATAATCTTTGCCTTTTTCAAATCGTGTAATGTAGAAATAGCCGTTGTAAAAATAAGGAACCGATTCATCGTCTTCCTTAATTCGAGCTTTCATTTCTTCAAATAAATCTTTCTGAAACGCTTTTGTATGATCTGTTGACTGATTATAATACTCGTTTTCTTTATTCAAATAATCAATAACTTCTGGATTTTCTCTATCGTTTAACCAATAATAATTATCTACTCTAACATGTCCATGCTTCTCTAATTGATGCGGAATAATCTTTGCAATTGGCGGTTGTAATTCTGTACTCATAATTTTATATAATTCTAAACAAATTTAGAGTAAACATTTCTTTATAAAATGGAATTTCAATTAAGTTATAAACTAGAAATTAACAACAGAATTTATTACTTTTGCATAGAAAATAACTAAAAAAAATATAAGATGGACTTAATGGGAATGATGGGAAAATTGAGAGATACCCAACTAAAAATTGAAGAAACTAAAAAACGTTTAGATACCGTTTTAATTGACGAACAAAGCAGTGACGGACTATTAAAAGTAACTTTTACAGCTAATAGCACGTTAAAATCAATAGCAATTGATAATGCCTTGTTGGAAGACAAAGAACAATTGGAAGATTATTTAATTTTAGTGATTAATAAAGCAATAACTAAAGCTGAAAGTGTAAACAAAGCCGAACTTGATGCTGTTACTAAGGTTGATATGCCAATGATACCTGGCATGGAAGATATGTTTAAATAGAGCTTTAAATATGAAAAAATCCAAATTTCAAAAGTTAGTATTTTTTGAAATTTGGATTTTTAATTAAAAGTTTTAAATCTTAAAACTGCATTTTTTCTAACGCTTCCATTACATAGTTGTGCATAACTTCTCTGTAATCTAAGTGTGTCACTATTCGAAGTTTTCCATGTCCCATAGAACTAATAAAGATACTCTTTTGTTTTAATTTTTCAATAACCCATTTATCTTCTAATGATGGTCTTACTGAAAATATTAAAATATTTGTCTCTACAGGTTCTACTTTTTCTACCCAAGATAGTCTACTTAACAATTCGCCTAGTTCTTTGGCTCTTCTGTGATCATCATCTAAACGTAACATATTGTGCTGCAAAGCATACATTCCGGCAGCAGCCAAATATCCAGATTGACGCATTCCGCCTCCAAATATTTTTCTAATTCGTAACGCACGTTTCATATCGGCTTTGCTTCCTAATAATATAGAACCAATTGGCGCACCAAGTCCTTTAGACAAACAAACAGAAATGGTATCAAATAATTCACCAAATTGTTTTGGATGTTGCTTTTTCGCAACCATTGCATTCCACAATCGAGCACCATCTAAATGATATTTCAAATTATTTTCTATACAAACTTGCTTTATTTTTCTTAATTCTAAAATATCGTAACAGGCACCACCACCTTTATTTGTTGTATTTTCAATACTTACTAATGATGTTAATGGCGCATGATAAAATTCGGGATCATTTATAGCATTTTTTACTAAATCTGCTGTAATCATTCCACGTTTTCCATCAACTAAACAACAAGAAACACCACTATTAAATGATGCTCCACCACCTTCATAATGATAAATATGAGAATATTTATCGCAAATTACCTGTTCACCAGGATTGGTATGCAACTTAATAGCCGTTTGATTTGCCATTGTTCCAGACGGAAAAAAAAGAGCAGCTTCCATTCCAAATAATTGAGCTACAGCATGTTCAAGTTCGTTAACCGTTGGGTCTTGTTTATATACATCATCGCCAACTTTAGCATTAAACATAAATTGCAACATTTCGTTGCTTGGCTTGGTTACAGTATCACTTATTAAATTTATTTCCATATAAAAATTGGATGCATTATATTTGCGTTTACAAAATTACATAATTTATGACAAATACCGAACAAATAAAAGGTATTGTAGAGCGTCTTGGTGCGTTGAGGAGGTATCTTTGACATTGATGCCAAGCTTATCGAAATAACCAACGAAGAAGAAAAGACCTTTGCACCAGACTTTTGGAACAAAGCCAAAGAAGCCGAATTGCTAATAAAAAATCTACGCCAAAAGAAAAAATGGGTTGAAGATTTTGAAAAAGGCAATGCACTGGCAGAAGAACTTCAAATTACTTATGAATTTTTCAAAGAAGGTGATGCTTCCGAAGAAGAACTTGATGCGCAATATGAATTGACAAATACTCATATTGAAGATCTAGAATTTAGAAACATGCTTTCTGAAGAAGGAGATAATATGAGTGCCGTTTTGCAAATTACCGCTGGTGCTGGCGGAACAGAAAGTTGCGATTGGGCGTCAATGCTAATGCGTATGTACATGATGTGGGCAGAAAAGCAGAAGTATAAAATAAAAGAACTAAACTTTCAAGAAGGTGAAGTTGCCGGAATTAAAACGGTTACTTTAGAAATTGAAGGTGATTTTGCTTTTGGATATTTAAAAGGTGAAAACGGTGTACATCGATTGGTACGAATTTCGCCATTTGATAGTAATGCTAAACGACACACCTCTTTTGCATCTGTTTATGTTTATCCTTTAGTTGATGATACTATTGAAATTGACATCAATCCTGCTGATATTGAAATCATCACTTCACGATCAAGCGGTGCTGGTGGACAAAATGTAAATAAGGTAGAAACCAAAGTTCAATTGTTTCACAAACCTACTGGAATTCAAATTCAATGTTCAGAAACACGTTCTCAGCAAGATAATAGACAACGTGCTATGCAAATGTTAAAATCGCAGTTGTATGAAATTGAATTAAAAAAACAACAAGCACAACGAGCCGATATTGAAGCTGGGAAAATGAAAATTGAATGGGGTTCACAAATTAGAAATTACGTAATGCAACCTTATAAATTAGTTAAAGATGTTCGTTCAGGACATGAAACTAGTGATGTAGATGGCGTTATGAACGGAAATATTGATGAATTTCTTAAAGCCTACTTAATGATGATGGGACAGAAAGAAGAATAGTTTTTTATTTTTTGTTTTTAGTCGCAGTGTTAATTACTCATAATTAAGTCATTACAAATAAAATATTTAATATTATAAATATTTTAAAATTTGTGATTTGTAATTCAGATTTTAAACCTATATTTGCATCGAGGATTCCGAAAGGAAGTTACACCTCACCACAATAGCCGTCCGCTCCAGGTCGGCTTTTGTATTTTATAAAAGAAAATGTCCAGAAAAAACTTAATTTTCTGGACATTTTTTTATTAAATATGTGTTATTTAAAGAACTTCTTTTAAGAAATCTAAAAGTGCTACCCATGAACGTTTATAGGCTTTTTCGTTGTAAGCTGCACCTTTACTGTTGTCAGTTCCTGCATTTTTATCTGTAAATGAATGAACAGCATTTGCATAATAAACCATTTGCCAATCCGATTTTGATTTTCTCATTTCTTCTTGAAAAGCTTTAATTTCGGCTTCACTTTCGTAAGGATCATCTGCACCATGTAAGACTAAAATTTTAGCAGTAATTGGTTCAATAGTTCTTGCTTCATCACGACCTAAACCACCATGAAATGAAACAATTCCTTTTACTTTCATATTACTTCTTGCAGCTTCTATTGCTCCTGTTCCTCCAAAACAATATCCCATTACAACAATATCATCAGGATTTGCTCCTTGTTTAATTAATTGATCTAATGCTAATTGAATTCTTTTTTGATATTCCTGAATATTTTTTTTGTAATATCCAGCTTTTTGTCCGGCTTCGCTATAATTTGTTGGCTTATTTCCTACTCCATAAATATCGGCTACAAAAGTATAATAACCTAGTTTAGACAAATCAGTAGCACTTTCTTTAGCGTGATCATCAATTCCCATCCATGCTGGTAAGATTAATATTCCAGCTTTACTTTTTAGAACTTTGGTTGGTTTAGCAACAAATCCGCTAAGTTTTTGTTCACCATCATTATAATTAACAGCTTTTAATTGTGCCGTAATTACTTTTGGAAAAAGCATAGTTACAAGTAGTAGTAGACCAAATTTTGTTTTCATAGTATTTATTTTTTAAAATCAAATTTAACGAATGAAACAAAAAACAATAGTTAAGAAAGTATTAAATAAAAAAACCGATGCTTTGACATCGGTAATTAATCAATAATTCTAACAAAATTATTTTTTATTTTTTGATTTAGATTTCTTTTTAGCTTTTTCTTTTTTCTTAGCTTTAGCCTTATCTTTAGATTTTTGCTTTTTAGCTTTTTCTCTTTTCTTGGCTTTACGTTTTTTTTCTTTATCTTTTTCTTTTTGCTTGTCTTTTTTAGCTTTAGCTTTTTTCTTTTCTTTTTCTTTCTTGTCTTTAGCTTTCACTTTAGACACAGCTTTTTTAGCTTTTTCTTTGTCTGAATCTTTCATAGTTTCTGTTTCTTCTTGATTTATATCACTAATTACCGCAGAAACTTCTTCGTTGATAACTTCGTCTATTTTAATTTCTTCTGGAGCTGTTTTTTCTGGAACAACTTTAGCAACACGAGTTCTTGTTCTTGGTGCTGGCTTTGTTACTTCTGATTTAACTACTTCATCATTTGAAGTTTCGGTTGCTAATTCTGAAATAACTTCGGGTGCTTTTTCTGTGGTGGTTGCTTTTCTTCTTATCATTACTTTAAGTATATTAATGAAGTTAATGTAAATAATTTGTAAATTTATTGTGAACAAAATTACGATATAAAGCAATTGCCCAATGTTAAGTTTTCGATTTGAGTGAAAACTTAACATTGGGCAAAATAAAAAGCCGCAAAATATTTAATTATTAAATACCTATTTCAACTTGAAAACGCAAGTACCAATTGTTTTTGGTAGTACCGTTATAATAATCTAAAGTGTCATAATTAAGTTCAGCTTGTACTTTAAAAGCATGTTCCCAAATATATTTTGTAACTCCAAAGGAATATTGTTTAGTATTTGGCGTAAGTTTTTCAATATCACTTCCTGTTTTTTGAATTGAATAGCGACCAATAAATTCGTAATTTGCTTTAGTATTATAACTCAATTGGTAGTCAAATCCGTTTCCGACAAAAACATAATTGGACTCGGTTATATCTAATGGATTAATTGTTATGGCATTATCATTAGTAGTTCTAGACATATAACTTGACATGGCGGCCCAACCTTTGTACTTAAACATGGCATCAAGTAAAACTGATTTCATAGTTCTTTGTTCAAACAAATCATTTCCTAGTTGACCTTGCGTTCTTTTAGCATGATTGTTTTGCTGAAAAGCTCCAGACAACATTACTTTTGGTTTTTTTTCTCTAACAACATCACCTTCAAAATAGGTTCCGTCTTTTGAGAATGCACCCAATGGTAACAATTCAATTTTTCCTGTAACAGCAATACCATCATCAGCTTTTCCCGTAACATTTCTTCCTTCGCCAGTTGAAAGTGCTGTTTTGAAATTATAAGAAAATTTATCTTTGTATTCATTCAAATTATGAAACTGAAAACCAAAATCCCTATCAATAGTAAATTTAGCATTATTAATCGTTCTATCCGTCAGTTGTAAACCTCCAGAAGAGTTAACACGTTGTCTATTTCCAGGTAATTTGGTTTGTCCAAAGCCAATATTCCAATGTTTGTTAGGTCTATAAAAAATAACGGCATCACGAATAATATTTAGATTTTCACCATCTTTAATTTCGCCAACGTCACCTGGTGCAAAAGACAATTGAATTGCATATAAAAATTTTGGATTTCCTACATAACCATCAAATCGGAGACGCAAACGACGAATCTGACCATCATATGCTCCGTTTTCTCCATCATTATTGATATAAGTAACTCGATTTTGCATTCTAAAACGAATGTTAAATTGATACAAACTATCAGGAGAAGTTATACCAACGCCTTTACCAAAACTATAATAAGGTAGAGCCGATAATTTGATGTCATTATCATGTTTACTTTGCTCAATAGTAACTTGAGCATGCAATGAAATTACAAAAATTAATGCTAATAATTATGATATTGGTTTAATTGATGCATATATGCCAGAAATGAATGGTCTGGATTTTTCTATAAAATTTAGAAATTATAAT
>JAIEMH010000065.1 GCA_019752245.1 Flavobacteriaceae bacterium | reverse complement strand
TTACGCAAATTTTCAACTAAAGCTTAATCTAAATTTTTGACATTTAGAGTTGTGTAGATTGCTGCTAGACCCCAGTATAAGTTTAAATGTAGGTAATTTTAAGGAATTCAGTAAACCACTACGGATAATTGCTAGCAAAAATAAAAAATGGTCGCTAATTGGTATTTTACTAATTGCAGCAACAATAATTTTAGGCGGATTTGATGTAGATCCACGATCTGTAGATAAAACTGGTTGGCATTTAGGACTTGATTGGTTGTTGCTAGACTTATTCCTAATGGCGGTAATTTTTATTCCAATAGAGATGGTTTTCCCTAAAAGAAAAAATCAAAGCACTTTTCATGAAGAGTGGAGAACAGATTTAATGTATTTCACAATAAGTCATCTATTGATACAATTCTTTGGTACAATAACGCAACAACCAGCAAAAGTTTTTTTTGGATGGATGGGACTTTCTGATGTTCATCAATTGGTGCAAAGTTTACCTTTTCCGATTGAGTTACTTTTTGCTTTTTTTATAACCGATTTGTTTCAATACTGGACACATAGATTTTTTCATACCCATCATTTTTTATGGAGGTTTCATTCGGTTCATCACTCTACCGAAAACATGGATTGGTTGGCAGGTTCGAGAACACATTTTGTAGATATCTTTGTCACTCGATCTATGGCTTTTATTCCTTTATATGTATTAGGATTTTCTACAATTACTTTTAATGTATATGTTATTTTTATGGCAATTCATGCCGTATTAATTCATGCAAATACTAGAATAAATTTTGGTTTTCTAAAATATATTATCGCAACTCCTCAATACCACCATTGGCATCATTGCAAAGACCCAAAACATTATGGTAAAAACTTTGCTACAATTTTCCCTTTCATTGACAAAATGTTTGGAACGTACTATTTACCAAATAATGAATGGCCAAAAGATACTGGATTATTAGAAGCAAATTTTCCAAAAGGTTACGCAAAACAAATGGTATATCCATTTACCAAAAGCCCTTTTGATAAAAATTTAGATATGGAAGAATACTCTAATAGATAAATAACAATACAAAAAAACCATCTGCACTCACAGATGGTTTTTATTCAAAATCAAACAAACTATAAAATTATTTTTTCATGAACATATTAGTGTAATATTTTTTTCCTGTTGCGGGATTTACTGTAATTGAAATTCCAAAATGAGTATAATCACCATCTAAGTTAGCCTTGTGACCAGGACTATTTAACCAAGCATACAAAGCTGCATTAGGAGTTGAAAAGTTGTAGGCAATGTTCTCTCCTACTTTAACTGCTCCAAGAACTTCAATGATATTATTTGATCTTTCTTCAAAATAATCATGATTAACGACATTATTGTCAATCATGTATTCATTGTGCTCTTCTGATTTGTATGAAATGTGATTTACAATTTCTAACGTATTCTTACCATGACTAGCTCTGTAATCATTAATAATAGTAGCTAATTGCAATTCGTCTGCTGAATAATCGTAATTAGTTATTAATTGTGCAGGAGTTGATTTCTCATCTTTAGAATCTGGTGAACAAGAGATCATAGTAAATACCAAAGCCATTGGCACTAACAATTTAAGTAATGTTGTTTTCATAGTAGTAGGTTAAGTTTTAAAAGATAGATGTGGGGCAAAAATCTTTTTGATTATAAACTAGTTTGAAGGTAGATGTGGGGCAAATATCTTCGGGTTTTGTTATATTGTAAGAACGTGTTTCTGATTTCTTATACAATACTACTACTATACCGATAAACTAACAAATAAAATCGATGAAATGCATCATTTTTGTTTTTTGTGGAATATTTTTCTTACAATTATGATGATAATCTTTCAATTTTCCAATTAAAGTCTTCTTGAAGTTGATAACGAATTCTATCATGAAGTCGATTGGGTCTTCCTTGCCAAAATTCAACTTCTTGAGGTCTAACTAAATATCCGCCCCAATTTAATGGTCTTGTGATTTCTTTGTCTTTGAATTCTTCTTCTAATAGTTTTAAATTATTTTCTAAGAATTCTCTGTTGGGAATTACTTGACTTTGTGGCGATACTATTGCTCCTAACTTGCTTCCGTCTGGTCGTGAACTGAAATAATTATCGGAAACTGTATCTGAAGTTTTCTCGGCTATTCCTTTTATTATTACTTGTCGCTCAAGGCTTGTCCAAAAAAAAGAAAGACAAACATGTGGATTGTTGGCTATTGCTTTTCCTTTTTCGGATGTGTAGTTGGTATAGAAAATGAATCCTTCTTCGTTGAACTTTTTAAGTAAAACTACTCTTGCTTTGGGAAATCCATCCAATCCTATTGTAGAAACAGTCATGGCATTTACTTCGTCTTGACCTCCAAAATCTTCGGTTTCGTGAAACCATTTATTAAATAGATTGATTGGATCTTCTGGGATATTTGATTCTAAGAGTTCGCTCTTTTCGTATGATTTTCTGTAGTTGGATAAATCTTTCATGGTCTTTTGTTTTTCATAATTTATGAATTGTAAAGTTACTGAGTTTTTATTTTTAATTGAATATAAAAGTAAAAATGAAATGCTGTTTAGCCCTGATTGCAATGAAAATGAAAAATGTCCCAGTTGTTTTGGGACATTTTTTATTGTAATGGAAAGCAGGAATATGGATTGCAGATAAAAGACTGACCATTCGCTCCTACTCTATTTCAAACTCTTTTCCGTCATCGGCAAGAAGCACGTTAGGAAATATAGTTTGGGCTTCTTCTTTAAACAATTGTAGGTTGCCATAGCGCGTTGAATAATGACCAAGAATAAGATTTTTAACATTTGCTTTTAGTGCTATTGTGGCCGCTTGCTTGGCTGTAGAATGCATGGTTCGCTCTGAAAGATGTGCTTCACTTTCTAGAAAAGTACTCTCGTGATAAAGGTAATTGGCATTTTCTATTATAGGAACAATATTTTCGTTGTACATGGTGTCACTACAATAGGCATAGCTTTTGGCTGGATCAGGATTGAAACTTAATTGAGTATTGGAAATTATGGTTCCGTCATCTAGTGTAATGTCTCCGCCAGATTTAATTTTATTAAAATATACTTTATCTATCTGGAATTTTTCTACTGCTTCAATATTAAGTTTACGTTCGGTATTTTTTTCTTGAAATAAAAATCCGTTGGTGTAGATGCGATGCGATAACGGAATGGTTTTTACAAGTACCTTATCGTCTTCATAAATTGTTTCTGATTGGGTTGCTTCTAGCTCATGAAAATACAAATTATAGCCTGTGTAGGAGCCAGAAAATTTTAATTGTAGTAAGATTATTTCTTTGATTCCTTTCGGACCATAAACATGCAAATCGTTTTCGCGATTGAGCAACATAAAGGTTGAAATTAATCCTATCAAGCCATAAAAATGATCGCCATGAAGATGAGAAATAAAAATGTGACTTATCTTAGAAAACTTGACTTTGCTTTTGCGAAGTTGCACTTGTGTTCCTTCGGCACAATCTATTAGAAATACTTTATTTTTTATTTCTAATACTTGCGATGTTGGATTGGACAATGTGCGAGGAGTTGCTGCATAACAACCTAAGATGGTTAATTTCACCTTTTATTTTTTTTTATTGTTATAATAAATATTGTAACCTGTGGATATTATTAATAGTATGTTAGAAATGATACCAAAATAATTAAATTTACCATCATTAAAACCGAGTACAATACTAAGAAGCATTAATACAAATGAGGCAAATAAAAGGAAATAGGCTAATTTAATGTTCATAATAAAATACTATTCTGTTTTATCGTTTTCTATTTTACCAAGTTTGACTATTTTGAAAATGATGTACAATAAAAGAACGAAGTTTATTGATAATCTTAAATAGTCAAACTCTTGTGTTTTAAAACTAGTAATTAATCTACTAGTAAATAAAAAAGTTAGTATAAATAATACAACTATATAAATATAAAGTATTGTTTTGCTGTTTAATTTCATATTGGTGTTTTAAAATCCTAAATCGCGTTCTATTTCTTCCATTTCTATTATATCGTGTGCTTCTTGAAGTGATGGCACAACAAGTAAAGATGTTGGAACAGCATTAAAATCTATAGCAGAAGCAACTAAT
The DNA here is from genome assembly GCA_019752245.1 of Flavobacteriaceae bacterium. Taxonomy (GTDB): domain Bacteria; phylum Bacteroidota; class Bacteroidia; order Flavobacteriales; family Flavobacteriaceae; genus Flavobacterium. Next base: position 2,529 of record JAIEMH010000065.1, on the reverse strand, counting down.
ACAAATGATTTTTTTCCTTTTTTATGAGTTTTAGATAAATCGGAAAATAACTTAATATCTTTTAAAGTTGTATTAGTATCATGAGATACATCAAGGATTAAGTTTTGAGCTTTGTAACTGTTGTGTTGATTGGTAACTTTTTCAAGAAACGATTGAATATTGCCTTGTGTGTCTTTAATTATTGTAGTATGTCCTTTTTGTTCTACTTTCATTTTGATAAAATTATTTACACGAATTGTGTTAAAAGATATTTCTATAATTTATTGTTTAATTTTGGATGCTAATAAATAAATTACGGCCATTCTAATAGCCACGCCATTTTCAACTTGATCTAAAATTACGGATTGCCCAGAATCGGCCACATCCGATGTAATTTCTACGCCTCTATTTATTGGTCCAGGATGCATAATCACAATTTCTTTATTTAGTGAGTCAAGCAATGCTTTGTCAACACCATACTGCTGTGCATATTCTCTTGTAGATGGAAAGTAATTTACATCCATTCGTTCGTTTTGTACACGAAGCATGTTGGCAACATCACACCATTCTAAAGCTTTTCTTAGATTAGGTTCTACTTGAACACCCAAGCTTTCAATATACTTTGGAATTAATGTTTTTGGCCCACAAACTTTTACTTCTGCACCTTGCATTTGCAAAGCATAAATATTAGAAAGTGCAACTCGCGAATGCAATACATCACCAACAATAACTACTTTTTTTCCAGCAACTTCACCTAACCTCTCTCTTATTGAGAAACTATCTAATAATGCTTGAGTTGGATGTTCGTGAGCGCCATCACCAGCATTTACAATACTTGCTTTAACATTTTGTGAAAGAAAATAAGCAGCTCCAGGATTGGCATGTCGCATAACTACCATATCTACTTTCATTGATAAAATATTGTTTACTGTATCAATAAGTGTTTCTCCTTTTTTCACCGATGATTGTGCTGCCGAAAAACTAATAACATCTGCCGAAAGTCTTTTTTGTGCTAATTCAAAGGATAACTTAGTTCGTGTACTGTTTTCAAAAAAAATGTTTGCTATAGTAATATCTCTAAGTGATGGTACTTTTTTAATTGGTCTATTGATGACTTCTTTAAAATGATCTGCAGTTTCAAATATCAAATCGATGTCTTCCTTGACAAGGTATTTTATGCCTAATAAATGGTTTACACTTAATTCACCCATTTTTGTTTTATTGTTTGTTGTTTGTTGTTTTTAGCTTCAAAAATCGTTAATCGTCAATCTTAAATAAGATAAACGGCATCTTCACCATCATTTTCATGCCAGCAAACTTTAACTTTTTCGTTATTAATAGCATCAACTTGTCGACCTCTATAATCGGGTTGAATTGGTAAATGACGACTGAATCGTCTATCAATTAAAGTCAAAAGTTCTACTTCTCTTGGTCGTCCAAAAGATTGAATTGCAGTTAATGCAGCATTAATACTTCTTCCTGTGTATAATACATCGTCAATAAAAACTACTTTTTTATCTTCTACAAGAAAATCAATTTGGGTTTTATTGGCTTCCAATGGTTTTTCGCTCCTTCTAAAATCGTCTCTAAAAAAGGTGATATCTAAAAATCCAAGTTGAATGTTTTCTACTTGATACTCTTCTTCAAGAATTTGTTTGATACGCTGGGCAAGGAACTTTCCTCTTGGTTGTAATCCAATTAAAACAGTGGTCGAAAAATCGAGATGTTTTTCAATTAACTGACAGGCCAAACGATGTAGAATAATATTGACTTCTTTTGCTGTGAGCAATATTTTTTGACTCATAATGAAGTGGTGTTTGGAGTGTAAAAGTAAATAAAATTATTTGAAGTTTAGAATTTGAAACACACAAAAAAACCCACTGTTAGTAACAATGGGTATTATTCTTATTTTTGTTCAAAATTATTTTGCTATCCAATCTACAATTGAAGCATCTGTTGGTAAAACTTGAGGAGATATTACTTTCTCTAACTCTCCTTTTTCATTGATTAAATATTTTTGAAAATTCCATTCTACTTGACTGTCTTGCAAACCATTTTTAGATTTTTGAGTTAAAAATTTATAAACGTCACACATATCATCTCCTTTTACAGAAACTTTACTCATCATTGGAAAAGTTACTCCGTAATTAAGTTGGCAAAATTCACCAATCTCTTTGTCGGTTCCTGGTTCTTGTGAGGCAAAATTATTGGCCGGAAAACCAACAATTACAAAATTTTTATCCTTGTACTTTTCATAAATTGCTTCAAGATCTTTGTATTGAGGAGTCAATCCACATTTAGAAGCTGTATTTACAACCATCACTTTTTTTCCTTTAAGAGATGCAAAATCAAATACATCGCCGCTTAAATTTTTAACCTTAAATTGATAAATGTTCTCTTTGTTCATTGTTTCTGTCTTTGCTATTAACTCTGGTTTTGTGTTTGTTTGCGCTTCGTTTTTACAACTAATTAAAAACATGAAACAACTAATTACGATTGCTACTTTTTTCATTTATATATTTCTTTTATAATATTTTAAATATTTTGGAT
>JAIEMH010000154.1 GCA_019752245.1 Flavobacteriaceae bacterium | reverse complement strand
ATGCATCGGAAGGATGTATTCGTCTTGGTCTAACGCCGCTGTAATTCCGACAGAAATGGCCTCTTGACCAATACCCGAAAACCACTTGGAGACTTTTCCTTGACGAAGAAGAATAAGCATTTTTTCTTCTATAAGTCTTGGTTTTAGAAGTCTCTTATATAAATCTAATAATTGAATGTTGGATAATTCTTTTCTATCGAAGTTCATTGTGTTTGATTTTAAGCCTTGCAAAAATATAAAAAAGTGATTCGTTTCTCCTATTATTTTTGCGGAATTCTTTGTGAATTTTATTGTTTTCTGATAATTCTCCTTCTTTGGAGGAGTGGCTGAAAGCCGAGGTGGTTTTTTTGATCTCTAACAGCGCATTTTATTTAGGAACACTTATGAAACGGATGCACGCGTTGTTTTCTAATTGTTTTTTTTGAACACAGGTTTAAGAAATTTAAGAAATTTAAGAAATTTAAGAAATTTAAGAAATTTAAAAAATTTCTCAGATTTCTCCAAACTGCGTTCCTTTTATTCAAATGCAATTTTGGGACGCAGATGACATAGATTTAAATAATTTAGCGCCTGTTTTTTCTTTTATTTTTTTTTGATAATGTTATTTTTTTGGGATTATCTATTATTTTTTCTTAATTATATTAAAAAATTATTGCATTTTTATCTCATAATATTGAAAAATAATTAAATTTGATTATTGCTACTTAATAATATGCACTGTACTTTACTATTCAGTTAAAAATCAAATAGAATGGAATTAACCAATAAACAAGACTACCTAAACAAGCTTATCGATGAAATTCAAGATTACGCCATAGTTTTATTAGATACTGCTGGAAACATTCAAAATTGGAATACTGGCGCAAAACGCATAAAAGGGTATTGCTCTGAAGAAATTATTGGAAAAAATTTTAGGCTTTTTTATACTAAATCCGATCAAGAAAGCGGATTGCCTACCCGACTTATTGAAACTGCCTATAAACACAATGTTGCTAATGATGAAGGTTGGCGTGTTAAAAAAAATGGTGATAAATTTTGGGGAAGCGTATCCATAAATGCCATTCATGACGATAGCGGAAATGTTATTGCTTTTGGTAAAGTAACCCGAGATTTAACTCAAAGAAAACAAGCCGAAGATGCTAAATTAAAATACCTAAAGGAAATTGAACATAAAAATGAAGAACTGGAACAATTTACCTACATCGCATCCCATGATTTGCAAGAACCGCTTCGCTCCTTAATTAGTTTTACCTCCTTACTAAAAGAAGAGTATTCTGGTAAGATTGACGATACTTTTGATATTTACAACAATTTTATTACTTCGGCTTCCAAACGAATGGAAACTCTTGTAAAAGGATTGTTAGATTATTCTAGATTGGGAAAAGAAAAATTACTTGTTACGTTAAATTGCAATGAAATTTTAGACAATGTAATTACCGATTTGAACGTTACTATAATTGCTTCAAGGGCAGAAATTACTATTGATGAAATGCTTTTTCAAAACTTAATTAGCAATGCCATCAAATTTGCTAAAAAAGACCAACCGCCCAAGATACATATTTCGGCGGTTCAAGAAGGAAATGCTTGGCTTTTTTCGGTTAAAGACAACGGCATTGGTATTGACGAGAAACACAAAGATAAAATATTTATAATTTTTAAAAGATTACACAATAGAGCCGATTATGAAGGCACTGGTATTGGTTTGTCTCATTGCAAAAAAATTGTAAATTTACACGGCGGTAAAATATGGGTTGAATCGCAACTGAATGAGGGAAGTACTTTTAAATTTTTACTACCAATTTTATAACTAATGAAACAAAAGCTAAATTGCATTTTACTTATCGATGATGATGTTGCTTCCAACTATATCAATAAAAAAATAATTGAAAAAGCCAACATAACAGATAAAGTTGACGTTGTTCTAAACGGAAAAGAAGCCATTGAATACTTAACCAATACGGGTAGTTATGAAGAACGTGGTGATAACTTTCCGCAACCCATGTTGATTTTTCTTGATATTAACATGCCTGTTATGGATGGCTGGGAATTTCTACAAGAATACCATAAACTATCAGAAAATCAGAAAGCTCATATTGTTATTGTAATGCTAACGTCTTCTCAAAACCCAGACGACAAACTCAGAGCTCATAACATTTCTAGTAAATTAGGTTTTAAAAATAAACCTCTAACTATTGAACTTCTCAACGAAATCATTGCAACGCATTTTAGCGATTACGTTTAAATTATAACCTTTCAATTTATTACTACTTTATCCTAATGCACCCTATTTATTGTGCTACGGAAAGCCGAGCGATGTTTCCTTTTAAAAAAAAGATTTTCTGCTAGCAAAAGGGTTTAAAAAATTGAAATCCTTTTAAAAATTTTGCTTATTTCTCTTGTTCGCAACTACATTTTTAGATCGCGAATGACAAGCATTAAATAGATGAAAGACGGATTTTCTTTTACTTTTTTTTTGAGAGTGTTCTTCTTTTTTTGATATGCTTTGACTGGTTTTGACTGGTTTTGACTGGTTTTGACTGGTTTTGCAAGATTTGACTGGTTTGGTCCTGTTTTATAGGGGTTTGGTTCGTAATTGGTTCGTAGTTTGTTCCTAGATCGTTTTATAAAATATACCTTTTTACGAACAAACTACGAACCAATTACGAATTAAACACTTTTTGTACTATTTGTTTGGGGTTTGTCAGCGGTATGTTAGCGGTATCTATGGGATTGGCATAAAGTGTCTATAAAGTATGATAGTGTAATGAATTAAGTACTACTATTAAAATATTATTGATAAGTACCATTACCTTACAACAAACTTTTTTAAGAACCTTACGGAAAACCGTAAACCAATTATAAAAGTTTGGTGGTAACTTTGTTAATAATCAGGTAGTTTTACGTGGTTTTTTTGTGAGTAAAATTTATATGTTTGTGTATTAGAAAAACACCTACTTGTATCGCATGTTTAATAGTTGGCAGACAGTTTGGGTGAGCGTAATAGAAAACACAAAATTTTATAAAAATGAAAAAAATAATTTTATTTCTAGCTATAATTCTGTTGAGTTGTAATTCAAAAGGAGAAAAATATTTTGAATACGACGAAATTGAATATTACAAAAATGAAATTGAAGAAGACCAAATTGGAGAACTTTATGACAATCAAAAAAAATCTACAATTGACTCTTTAAAAATGGGAGAAATTTTAGGAGAAATTCCAAACTCAATTTCCAACACAGAATTTATTCAACATTTGAAATCTTTTGGATATACTAAATCGAAAATTGACTCAACGAAATTTAACAAAATAGACGAAATTTTTACAGAGAAAAGTCATTCTGAATTATACGCAAATGCTTGCGTATACATGTACAGAGATATATTAGTATTCAAAAAGAAATCGAAAATAATAGGAATAGCTAAAATGTGTTTTGGTTGTGACGCAAGTGTAATAGTTGGAACAAAATCTAACACAGAAGAATTTGGAATGAGTGGCGACTATGAAAAACTAAGAGAAATATTGCGTGGAAAATAAAACCGATCTGCCAACAGCGGTTTCAAGAAATGGCGAGGCTTGGGATTTATCAGAAATTGGAAAAGTCTTTAATTAAAAGTTTTTGTTATATTTGTGAAGGCTTGGTCTTGGTTCATCACCACTTCTTAAAGCCGCAAAACGTTAACCGCCCCAAGAAGCCCTGAAAAATTTAGAACTTATGAGGAACGTCTTTAAATTACTATTTGTTTCATTTTTTATTTGTTCTTGTAGTAATTATAAAAATTTACAAGCTCGTCGAGAAATAAATATAGATGAAGTTTATAAATCGTGGAATAAACAAGCAACAACATTTACCGAAATTGACAAAAACTCTCTTCGTTATAAATTTTTAGAGAGATTACAAAATCAATATATAGAATTTTCAGACTATTATATTATAGAATCTCCAATATCCGGCGAATATTATATGTCCAGAGTTTGGGTTATTTATAGCAGAAATAAGAAATCTACCGACGTCGTGAAATATGAATTTACCTTAGGTTCTTGGAATTTTAAAGACAGTTTTCTTTTACCATATCAGTTTAAATATCGTTATAAAGATTACATAAGAAAAAATGAAGTAGAATTCAATTACCACGATGTTACAGTATCACACATTATAAATGATAGAGTTGTTTCCTGTGATTTTTTCAAAGCTGGATCAATGAAAAAATTTGTATTTGAATTACCCGAAATTTCAATGCATTTTTAATAATTAAGGCACATCGCCTAACAGCGGTTTCAAGAAATGGCGAGGCTTGGGATTTATCAGAAATCGGAAAGGTTTTTAATTTAAAGTTTTGGTTATATTTGTGAAGGTTAGGTCTTGGTTCATCGCAACTTTATGAGGTAACGTAACTTTAGCGGATAGTAAAAAAAAAGAATGAGTGAAAAATAATAATCGAAAAAATATTTCTAAATATGATGAGCTTCAGTTATTTGCTGAAGTTGACGGAGTCTGTCCAAATTGCCCAACTATTTTGATTGGAGACAAAGGCGGAAAAAAAAGAAAAGATTATGAAATAGCACATATTTATCCTTTAAATCCAAAAGCAGAAGAAATTGTAATTCTTAAAAATCAAGAAATATTAAATAGTGATTTAAATCACCCAGACAATTTAATTTGTTTATGTTTAAAATGTCACAATGAATTTGATAACCCAAGAACCTTAGAGGAATATCTAAATTTGTTAAACAAAAAAAAGGATTTAATTCGACTTAGTAAAGAAAAGTCATATTGGATAAATTCAAACATAGAAAATGAAATTTTCGAGATAATTGATTTTCTAGCAAATGAGGATTTTGATTTTAATGAACCAGATATTTTAAATTATAATCCAAAAACAATTGACTAAAAAACTGATTCAAGCATAACTAAACTTGCTAAAAGAAAGATTCACAAAAACGTTCAAGATTATTTTAATCAAGTAAAAAATAAATTTAGAGATTTAGACAGTTTACAACCAGGAACAACAGAAACAATTTCTATTCAGATAAAACAACATTATCTTTTACTTAAAAAAATGATTCTAAAAAAAATCAAAAAGAAATATTTGATGCAATGATTGAATGGCTGAATAAAAGAACTGATAATAAATCATATGAATCATCAGAAATAATTATTTCTTACTTCATACAAAATTGCGAAATATTCGAATGTTGTATGCTATTTTACCAAAAATGAAACTAAAAATAACATTCATATTTCTTTTAATTTTTCTGACCAACACTAATCTGTTTGGGCAAAAAAACAATGAAATATATACAATAGAAAAAAAACTGATGCTTGGTGATAAAAAAGCATTAGTTGAAATGGCGCAATATTTTGATAGTAAAAAAGAATTAACTGAATTTTTAGGTTACCACATAATACAGACAACTGAATCACAAGTTGCTAAAAGAATTGTAAATGAAAATTGCATTTTCACTGAAACAGAAATTATCGTATCAGACAAGACAACGTCAAAAGAATTTTTAACATTTCTGAATCAAAATTTGAATCAAATTTCTTTTTCTATTTATGCACAAGCATTTCTACTAAGTCCACTAGAAAAAAGAAATGTAAAATTTGAAATTAGAGAAATTTCTAAAAATAAAAGAGAAGAATTAAAACAAAAATCTGACTCATTACTAAATTTAAATTGGGTTAAGTCAAATAAAATAAACTTACTCATAAAAGAAAAAAATCCTAAAGCACTTTTATTAATTTCATCAGAATTATATAAAATTAGATATAGATTTGATAAATCTTTTTACGGTCAATTAGAATTTATAGATTTGATAAGATTGTTAACTGGAACAGAAATCGCGACAGAAAATGAGAAGAATCAACTTACTTGGTTCATAGAAGAGGAATTTTACCCAAATGCTTATCTAAATCTTTTAATTTATTTTTCAAACAATTATAGTAACTACAAATGGAATGATGAAAAATCAATTTTTGAAAATCAAAATTTTTCTATAAACCAATTAACTCGAGAAGAATTACTTTTCCAGCAATTAACCAACAAAAATGATTCTATTGCAAAAGATGCATTTAAACAATTAACCAAATGCAAAATTGAAAAAGTTATAAAAATTGCTGATCAATACGAAAAATCAGATATTAAAACTAATTATGTTCTTCCTACTTTTCCATATAGATTTTTAAAACAACTAGTTTTATTAACTGATTACTGCAATCAAAACAATATTGATTATGAAGGTTCTGATGAACTTAATGCTAATATTAAATTATTAGAATCAAAACTTTCTTTTTTGGAGAGAAGAAAGTTAGAAAATAAACTAATCGAAAATTTAACATTAGAACAAATAACTGCTTTTGAATATCAATCGCTATTAAATGAAAAATCGTGGGAATTAACATATTCAGCAGGTAGAATTTTAGATGTTTTTTATTCTAAAAATTGGAATAAATTATTAAATAATGAAAGTCATTTAAAACTTTATATAAAAAAATCATTACTTTTTGACAGATTAGGAATTATTGGTGTTTGTAATAAATATTCAAAAAAATTTCAAAACTCAAATGCTTTAGCAATTGATAAATTAAACTTACTAGATAAATCCGATTTAGAAATGAATAATCAAATCGAAGATGTGAAAAAAGTTTGTGCAATTCAAATTAAAAAACCAA
>JAIEMH010000226.1 GCA_019752245.1 Flavobacteriaceae bacterium | reverse complement strand
TCAAGTAGCTAAAAGAATAAACGAAAAAATGCCATTGGCAACTGTAAAAGGTTTCCGTAAAGGTGCAGTACCAAAAGCATTGGTCGAAAAACAATATGGTGCAGCTATAAAAGTTGAAGAAGTAAAAAAAGTAGTAGATTTAGCACTTGAGCGTTTCCTGCAATCAGAAAGAATCAACCTTCTTGGAACACCACTTCCTAAAGAAAACCCAGATTTTTCTTGGGAAGCAGAAGAGCTGACTTTTGAATATGAAATTGGTTTAGTGCCAAATTTCGAAATTGATCTAGATGCAAAAAGCGATGTTGTAAAATATCAAATTATTGCCGATGATACGATGTTAAACGCACAAATTGCAAGAATTCAAAAGCAATACGGAGCAGTAGTTTCTAAAGATGTAGTTGAAGAAGGAAATGATGTTTCTGGAACTTTTGTAAACGAAACTGCAGGAATCAACAACCGTTCAACTTTAGATTTAGAAGAACTTGCAGATCCTAAAGTAGCAAAATCATTCATCGGGAAAAAAGTTGGTGACGTAATCACGTTAAAAACTAAAAATTTATTTCACGATGCTCACAAATTAATGGATTACCTAGCGGTTTCTCACGATGATGTTCACGATTTAGATGTAGAAGTAACATTTACAATTGACGAAGTGGTAGCACACGATCCAGCAGAATTAAACCAAGAATTATTCGATAAATTGTTCGGACCAGGAAATGTAAATTCTGTAGAAGAGTTAAAAGCAAAAATCAAAGAAGACGCCGAAAAACATTTTGCTACACAAGCAGAACAAAAATTAATGGCAGACGTTCAAGATTTCTTAATCGAAAACAATAAATTCGACTTACCTAAAGAATTCTTAGTAAAATGGTTGCAAACTGTAGGTGACAAAAAATTATCTCCAGAAGAAGCAGAAGTAGAGTACAACCGTTCAGAAAAAGGATTACGTTTTCAATTAATCGAAGGTAAAGCTTTGGCTCAAAGCAATATCCAAGTAAATTTTGAAGATTTAAAATCATTCACTTCAGGTGCAATTCGTCAACAAATGGCACAATTCGGACAAACAAATCCTACAGATGCAGAAGTTGAAACTATCGTGGCTAGAGTTTTATCTAACCAAGACGAAGTAAAAAGATTATCAGAGCAAGTTGTAGCCGACAAAATGTTGAAATTATTTGTTGAAAAAGCAAATCCAACTACTAAAGAAGTTACATATGAGCAATTTGTTGCAGCAATGTACAACGAATAAATTATAAAATAATTAGTATATTTGAGCGTCAGAAATGTTTATTTTTGACGCTCAATTTTTTTAGAAGCCAATCCAGCTATACGTTTCAAGTTTTCTTGTTTCTAACCATTTTTGTAATCCACAAAAAGAGCTTCCTTTGGTCGCTTTTTTGCAACAACAAAAATTGGTTTTGAACCGCCAAAAGCTTTTCACTGCTATCTGGGCTAAATCAACAGACAGTTTGTCACATAAAATAAAAGGTACGACCTTTGCATTAGTATAAAAAAAATATAAGTTTTAGTCCAACAACTTTAAACTTTAAGCATATAAACCTTTTAAACTAAAATTTAAAATGAACTACGGAAAAGAATTTAAAAAATTTGCTACCAAACACCAAGGTGTAAACGCAATGTATTATGACAAAATTGTTGGCGCAATGACTCCAACAAACATGACTCCTTATATTATTGAAGAACGTCAATTAAATATTTCACAACTAGACGTTTTTTCTAGATTAATGATGGACAGAATCATTTTTCTTGGAACGGGTATTGACGATCAAATTGCCAATATCGTTCAAGCACAATTACTGTTTTTAGAAAGTGCCGATGCATCTAAAGACATTCAAATTTACCTAAATTCTCCAGGCGGAAGCGTTTATGCAGGATTAGGAATTTATGACACAATGCAATACATCAAACCAGATGTAGCAACAATTTGTACAGGAATGGCAGCTTCAATGGGAGCAGTTTTACTTTGTGCTGGTGCAGCAGGAAAACGTTCGGCTTTACCACATTCTCGTGTAATGATTCACCAACCTTCTGGTGGCGCACAAGGTGTTGCAACAGATATGGAAATCAACTTGCGTGAAATGTTGAAATTGAAAGACGAATTGTATAACATTATTTCGCACCATTCAGGACAAACATTTGACAAAGTGCACAAAGATTCAGAACGCGATTATTGGATGATTGCCGACGAAGCAAAAGAATACGGAATGATTGATGAAGTTTTAAGAAGATAAATTCAGTGTTCACTGTTCAGTTTGCAGTATTCAGTCTGCTCGCTGACCACTGACCACTGACCACTAAATAAAGATGGCAAAAGAAAAATTAGAATGTTCCTTCTGCGGAAGAAAAAAACCAGAAACCAATTTATTAATTGCTGGCATTGACGCACACATTTGCGACCGCTGTATTGAACAAGCACACGGAATTATTTTAGAAGAACTAAAAACCAATTCCAATGTGAAAATTGCTACCGATTTAGTTTTGCGCAAGCCAAAAGAAATCAGAGCATTCCTTGACGAATATGTAATTGGTCAAGACCAAACTAAAAAAGTAATGTCGGTTGCAGTTTACAATCACTACAAAAGATTGATGCAACAAAGCGCTAATGATGATGTAGAAATTGAAAAATCAAACATCATTATGGTTGGACAAACTGGAACAGGAAAAACTTTGGTAGCCAAAACTATCGCTAGAATGCTAGACGTTCCATTAGCAATTGTTGACGCAACAGTGCTTACCGAAGCTGGTTATGTAGGTGAAGATGTAGAAAGTATTTTAACACGACTACTTCAAGCTGCAGATTACGATGTTACTAAAGCTGAACGCGGAATTGTATTCATTGACGAAATTGATAAAATTGCTCGTAAAAGTGACAATCCATCAATTACTCGTGATGTTTCGGGTGAAGGTGTACAACAAGCATTACTAAAATTATTGGAAGGAACGGTTGTAAATGTACCACCAAAAGGCGGAAGAAAACATCCAGACCAGAAGTTTGTTGAGGTAAACACGCAAAACATTTTGTTTATTGCTGGTGGTGCTTTTGACGGAATTGAACGTATTATTTCAAAACGTTTGAACCGTCAAGCTGTTGGGTATAGTACTTCTAAAAATGTAGATAATATTGATAAAGATAATCTTTTGCAATACATCATTCCAAAAGATATTAAAGATTTCGGATTGATTCCAGAAATTATTGGTCGTTTGCCAGTATTAACACACATGGATCCATTAGATAGAGAAACGCTACGTTCTATTTTAACCGAACCTAAAAATGCGTTAATCAAACAATACAAAAAGCTTTTTGAAATGGACGAAGTAAAGTTCACAATTGATGATGAAGCTTTAGATTATATTGTAGACAAAGCGTTAGAATACAAATTAGGTGCGCGTGGATTGCGTTCGTTATGCGAAGCTATTTTAACCGATGCGATGTATGATTTGCCAAGTTCAAGCGAAAAAGAACTTCATATTGACAGAGCTTACACCGAAGATACTTTAAATAAAAATTTATTGAAACGATTGGAAATTGCTTCTTAGATAAAACAAAAAATCCCGAGTTAATCGGGATTTTTTTATGTTTAAAAATGAAATTTTATTTCACCATTCCTCCACCACTTTTTACTTTTTCAGTTTCAATTGTAGTGTTTTCGTTTTGTAATTTTAAGTTTCCAAAATTGTAAGTTAATGATATTCTAAAGTTTCTGGAGTCATTTTTCTCATAGAATTTAGTTTCCAAATTTGTAGAAGAAACTATAGCATTTACTTCGTTTTGATTGAAAGCATCAAACAAGTGTATTCCTAATTTTAGTTTTTTATTCATAAAATCCTTGTTCAAAGAAATATCAAACTGTTGTATTGGTTTTGTGATTTTATAAATTTCCCAAACTCCACCAGAGGGAAGAATAAAATAGGTCATGCTGCTTTTAATATCCCAAGGTAACATAATTTGAGCTTGTGCTGCATAGTTCCAAACTGGTTTTGCTTTGAATGAAAAATTATAACCTTCGGTTAAATTCTTGATGTAGTTTATGTTCAAGAAAATGTAATTCATCTTGTCGATGTTGTTCATTCGTTTTTTAAATTCTTCTTTTCCTTTAAAGAAATAATCTAACGGAATTGGAAAATTAGCATAAACACTCATCGTTTTAAAACGGTCAAATTGTTGGAAGGTTTGCGTACTTACCAATTCTCCTGGATTGGCATTAAAGATGAATAAATTATGGTCTTTTGCAACAGTATAATTTCCTCCAAGTTGCACAAATTGCATAGCCGTAACTTTCAATTCATAATTGTCATAAAACGAAGGATTCAACAATAAATTTCCGCTTGACGAATTGTATTGGTCAAAATTTCCACCATTTGGATCTAAAACACCATAACTTGGTTGCGATATTTTTCTAGAATAAGAAGCACTAATATTTACATTGTCTGTAACTTCATATAAAGCACTTACGTTTGGAAATAAATTTTTGTTTTTAAAATTAATATCCGTTCTATTGTTGTCAACGATTCCTGTTCTGTCCACATTAAAATCTTCATAGCGCAATCCAACCGTAAGATTAAACTTCTTGATTTTTTGTCTAGCTTCAGCATAAAATGCCAAATTAGTTTCTTTATAATCAAAGTCAATTACTTGGGTTGTAGGCGAATTAAAATTGTAATTTCCTGTATTGTTTACTTTAATAGTATTGAATTTTCCACCAGTATTTATAGATAATTTTAATTTCTCAAACGGAATTGCAAAATCATATTTCAAGTAATAATTTAGCAATCCAAAGTCATTTTTAAAATTGTTGTAGCTAGAAGTGTTGTTTTCAAAAGCATTTGATTTAGAATTTGGATTTCTGTCAAATACATTTGTAAAAGCAACAACATCAAGCGTTCTTCCAATAGTGTCTAGTTTGGTTTTATATTGCAAACTTAGTTCATGGTTGCTGCTTTTTGTTTTAGAAATTCCAGAATTTAAATAATCTGAAATTTCTGAACCAGTTGTTGCTGCATTAAAAACGTCTCTATCGTTACTGTAAGTTGAATTATAATTGAACAATAAATTAGATTTATCACTCAGTTTATAATTGGTTCCAAGACGCATGTAGAAATTTCTGTTGGTTGTTACCGTCAATTTCTTTTGGTCAATATACTTGTCAGGATCAAAAGAAGTAAAGGTTTGTCCGTTTTTAGAACGTTGCTCTCTGTCAATATAATTATAACCCATCATGGTTTGCCAGCTTAGTTTTTTTGTCTTTCCATTCAATAAAATCTGCGGACTAGGTTTTTGATATTTATTGAAATTATAATTGATGTTGAAACTTGCGTTGATGCCTTTTAAACGTTTAGAACTGGTCACTAAATTAATAACAGAACCACTTGCATTGGCATCAAAGGCTGCTCCAGGATTATAGATTAACTCTACTTTTTCTATTGCATTTGCAGGTAATGACGATAAATAATTTTCTAAATCGCTTCCACTTAAAGTACTTGGCGAACCATCAATGTAGATGGTAACTCCTTTTCCGTTTAGCGTTAATCCGCCAGTTGGTGCAGCAATAACTCCAGGTAGTTTTTTTACAGCATCATAAGCAGTTCCGGTACTCAACATAGCATTGTCTTTAATAGCAACTGTTGTTTTGTCCGATTCTACTTTGATGAATTTTTTTTGGGTCTTAATAGTTACTTCGTCAAGTGTAGTAACTTTTTTCTTGACAGTGTCGTTTTCAGTTTTTGTTTCTTGTGCAAATAAACTATTTGTCAAAAGAAACACTGAAGCTAAGAATAATGATTTCATTGTGATTGATTTGATTGATGATTTATCATAAGACTTTTATCATCAATAAATGTTACAATGAAAAAGGAATTTATTTTGCTTTTTTATAATTTACAATAAAAACGCCGCCAATAATTAACGATGCTGCAATGATAATTCTACTCGTAATTACTTCATCTAGAATCAACCAGCCTAAAAATAATGCCACAACAACATTTACATACGACAAAACAGAAACTTTGGTAGACGGCAATTGCGAAATCAAATAACTATAGGCGACATAACCCACAACTGAACCAAACAATGCCAAATAAACTACAGCCAAAATACTTCGTAACGACCAGTTTTCAGTTGAAATTGTTGGTGTAATTGCAAATTGAATGGATGTCAAGATTACTCCAGCAATAATCATTTGAACACTTACACTCATTAACATTGTCAATGAGTTGGTACTTCCTTTTTTGGTAATTATTGTTCCAATAGACCACATTAAAACCGCAATTAAAATAGCAAAAACACCCTGTCGATACTCAGGATTTAATAAATCGGAAAGGCTGTTTTGGTAAATTAAGAATATTCCAAACATGCCTAACAAAATTCCGAGAATGGTTTTTATAGACAGTTTTTCGTTGCCCAAAATTAAATTCAAAACCAATACAAAAAATGGAGATAGTGTTGAAATTAAGGATGCCAATCCGCTTGTGATGTATTTTTCAGAATAGGTTGTCAATCCGTTGGCTAAAACAATCATCATGATGGCTAAAATAGAGGCACGCAATAGTTGACGCGGATTTATTGGCTCCAATTTCCTTTGGAATAATAGATAAAAGAAAATGATAAATCCAGATAGTAAATTTCGAATTCCAGCCACTAAAAATGGAGGAATGGTTTCAATTCCAATGCGAATG
>JAIEMH010000061.1 GCA_019752245.1 Flavobacteriaceae bacterium | reverse complement strand
AAGGAAAGTTAAATGAAATTTAGATTAATAACCTAACCTAATCATTAAACATCAAACTAACCTTACCTAACCTAGCATAGCCTTACTGAAGTTAAAACAGCCTAATCTAATTGCACTACCTTTCTAAAAACGCTTATTTAAAAAATTATTCTATGATTAATTTTTGTTGCATAACAATTCCTTCTCTAACCCTAACCACAACAATATAGATACCCGAAGGGTAACCACCAGTAGCTATAGTAGAAGTCCCTTGTTCTTTTTCAATGTTTAATTCAGTCAAAACCCTTCCAGTTAAATCATAAATCACTACGGACGCAGCTTCCTGCAATCCTTTATAATTTAAAGTTACTTGCTCATTAGCAGGATTAGGAGCCAATACCATAGAAAAAGTAGCAATTTCAGAGGCTATAAATCCATTTGGTTTACCTTCACTTCTACCCTCACACGAAGGTAAAGTCACTGTGAAATCTGTACTACAAGGCTGTCCTTCTGCTGTCAAACCATTGATAGTAAGATGAATTAAACCGCCATTAAAAGTACCATTAGGAATAACCGTAATTGCATAGGCACTTGAATTCGGCAACAACGTAAAACTTGCAGGAACCAATATAACTTCATTATTTGGCGAAGTGATAGTAACTGGAAAATTACTTGACATTCCATTAACAATTTCTAAAATCAAATTAAATGAACAATACTTAGTCTCATTAATTTTAACCTCTTTAACAGCAACTCTTGTAACAGGGCATTTTGGGCATTCCACTAGTGTGTAATCCAAAGGAGCACTAGTTATTCCACAAACACCTGTATTAATTTCCAAATTATAAACTCCAGATTGGGTCAATGAAAATGGTGTTGTAAAGGTATCCGAACCCGAGGAAACCGTAACATCATTTTGCAACCAACCCCAATAATGAAGTGGCAAACGTGGCCCTATAAGGGTAGACGATTCCTTTCTACTCCAACATTCTCTAAAACATCCTGTAGGGAATATCCAAATAAAATTTTCTGGATTTTTAGGAACGTCTACTTGAGCTGTAGCACTACAATCACCTGACGTAACCCTAACCAAATAAGGACCGCCATCCGTAACCTCAATATCACTTCCTGACATTCCATTACTCCATGTAAAAAACTCTGAAACATTAGAAGTTGCACTTAGTTTTACTCGATAAGGAGAACAACCAACAATTTCATAAGTGATTTGGGGTACATCAGGCGTACTCATAACGGTTACGGCCTGCGATGCAGAGGCACTACAACCATTTATAGTTGCTACACCAGTAATAGTATGTGTTCCTACGCCCAAACCATAAAACATCGGAGCTATTTGATTTACCATAGAACTGTCCAAAACACCATCTACATACCAAGCTATCAAACTAGCATTAGTAATAGCATTTACGGTCAACGAACCTCCTGAACAAATTGAAGACGGTGCTTCTATTTTAATACTAGGCAACGATTTAAAAATTGGAGTAATACGCTTAGTGGTTTCTAAAAGACACCCACTGCTGCTAAATACCTTTAGCCAATAAAATCCTGAAGTAGAAACTTGAAGGGAAGGTGCATTTGGAGCTCCAACAACAGGCGAAGTCCCATCCATCCATACATACTGTGATGGTACACATGCATCATTATTACCAACATAATTTATAGTAACGGTTTGTCCTTCACAAACAATAGGCGAAGTCGGTACAGAAAAAATATCGCCATTAAAACATTTTTCTGGAACTGTTAGTGTTGTTGTCAACGTACGACTACAACCATATTTATTAGTAATCAACAATGTTATTACTTTTGGTCCAGGAGTAGTAAATACATACGACGGATTAGGTAATGTATTGGTAGCACCTGTTTCAAAGGTCCAAAGATATGTATCTGTAGGTACTGGAAATCCTGTAAAACCAAATGAAATTGAAGTGTCATAACAATTTGGCTGTGTTAAAATTGAAATATTTTGACTAGGCACGTTCGCAATAGTAATACCAATTACTTTTTCGCATATTGGCTGTAAAACACCATTAAGAAAACCTGTAACCGAAACTTTAAGTTGGTAATTCCCAGGCGCAATTCCCGATACTGAAGTGCCTGAAACAGCAGTATAACTAGAGGCACTATTTAATTTATACGAGAAAACAATAGTTGGTGACGTTACCATAGCAAAGACATTAGTTTTATCCGTAAAATTAATTGTAAAAGTAGTATTACCATTACAAGTTACGGCATAACCAAAATCAGGAATATAAGGTACAGTAACTATTTTACTGTCAGAGAACCTACATATAGTTCCAGAAGTACTCAAATAATCACCATTATAAAAAGTATGATACTCACCTGCCTGCGTAGCAACATAAGTAGCTCCTGTATAACTTGCCAAATCGGTATTAGGACCCAAAATACTCCAAGACAATTGCTGTGGTGTTCCTGTAGCTGAACCTACTAAATTCAAGGTACCACAGTTCTGTGAAGCATTATTAACTATCGTTGGAGTTGGAGAATAATTACAAGGCACATTACCACAATTTTTAATAATCATTACAGGATTAGATGTTGAGGAACAACCTAAACTATTCGTTGCTACAAAATAATAAGCTCCAAAACCTGTAGAAGCATTAGCAGTAAGGGTTGCTCCAGTTGCTCCAACCAACAAAGTAGCATTATTATACCATTGAATAGTAACGCCACTAGCTAAAGTTCCAGCCGTTAAAGTTGCATTTATTTGTGGTTTAGTACAAAAAGTATTGAATTGCGAACTTAAAGAAGCACTTGCAGGTGGTGCAGGCAATACTTCAAAGGATACAGAAGCTGTATTTGTAGTTCCCAAACATCCATTAGGATCTTGTATAAAAGCGGTAACTGTTTTACCTATATTAGCAGATGTAATATTGGAATATGTACAGCTTTGTGTTAATCCTCCTGGAGCTGCAATTGGAGCAATGTTACCATAACCAAAATCCCATACAACCATAGACCCAGGTGCAATAGCAACTCCATTATTAGATGACAAAGTGAAGGTAGCAGGAGCACCGCTACATGTAGTAGCCACAGGGGCTATAACCAAATGCGGTAACGGATAAATTGTTACAGTTTTTACAATAGTTTTTGTTAAGGTACATTTTGTTATAGTTAAAACCAAATCAACAGTGGTAATCAACGATACATTATTCCATACTACACTAATATGATTAGTTCCTTGACCAGACGAAACACTTCCCAAAACCGGATTTGAAATACTCCAATTATAAATCTCTCCTTCTGTATATAAAGCTGAACCTCCTAGCACATTTGCTTGGTACTCTGCGGTATTGCTATTAGCACAAACCGTAGCATAAGCAGCAGAAATTTCAGCATTTATTTGTTGGTAAGCAACAGTGAGTGTTGCTGCCGACGATGAACATACCTTTGGTGAGGTAGTTTCCGCATAGTACGTTAATTGAGCAGGCAAACTTCCATTGAAATTAACAGAAACGGTATTCCCAATAGAAGAACCATTAAATGTACCATTGCTGATAACCCATCGGTATCGCAAGGCTGGATTTGGATTTGTAATACTATAATTGTAAGGAGCATTTGGACAAACTAGTAATGCACCTGCAGCAACAGGAACTTGTGGTAAAGAAACTACTGTAATGTTTTTTTGCTGTCCTACACAAATTGCGGAACCAGCAGCAGAAAGAGTATAATTTCCTGCTGTTGTAAAAGTATAGGTAAAAGTTGCACTATTTGTTTCAGTTGCAACTACAGTATGGCTTGAATCAGTCAAAATCCAGTCAGAAGTTGCTCCAGCATTCAAAACATAAGTACTAGTAGTATTTTGACATACTTTCTCTTCACCAGTAAACTCATAAGCTTGACTAACATTAATAGTAAAAAAAGCAGTACCACCGCAATGCAACAATGTATTTTGATAGGTAGCTCTAAGGACTAGTGCACCACTTACTAAAGGTTGAATTATTACTTCATTCCTTTGATCCGTAAGGATTACATTAGCCAACAAACCATTTTGGTTTCCAACAATTTCCCATTGAAAATCAGTAGTTGGCCATTGAGGTAATTTGTATCTTGCTTGCTGTTTAACACATAAATTAGCATCTCCAACTATTGTTCCATGAGATTGAATTACAGGTATCTTTATTGTTGAAGGAAGCAAACAGCTCAACCTGCAATTTTCAGGTAAAAAAGTCAAATAACCAAAACCTGTTGCATCTGTTGAATTCCAATTTACCGTTACATTTCCATTGTGTTGATTAATGTCCGTAATCTCTCCTCCTGTAGCAACCCAATTAAAACGATCTCTACAAACTATTTCGGCTGCAAAAGGCAAAGTATAAGTCACACTTTGTCCTTCACAAACCACACTTGGACATTGAATATCAAAACCTTTTTTTCCAATAAATATTTTATGTTCATAGTAACCTATACATCCACAAGAATTCATTACAGTTAGAGAAATAAGATAAGTCCCATCTTGCTGGTATACATGACTTGGCTCAAAGGCTGATGAATAAATCCCATCACCAAAATCCCATAAATAAGAAACCAGACTAGTACCATTGTTGGCTGATGATTGATTAGAAAAATAAATAGTTTGATTAGAACAACCCATCAAATCATCGGTATCATTATTATTGGCAAACGGTGTTATAGTAAACAACGAAGTTGGCTTTATAACTTTCTCTATACAAATGGTTTTAGTAACATTCCCATTCGGATTATAAATAGTAAAATTTACACTTCCAGGTCCAACCAAGCCCCATTCAACAGTACAAGCAGTAGTACTTTGACTCAAAACAGTACCGCCACTTATTGTCCAAACAACTTGGTTATTAGCAGTATTCCCATACAAAGTATAGGTTGCAATACTACCTTCACAAACTTTAATACAAGTACCCTCTAGAATATCTTCAATAAATATTGGGTCTTTAGTATCTCTTGGTGGCTGACCTTGTGAATAAGTCTGACAACCGGCTTCTACATTCCAACTTATTCCAATACCACTAGTTTGGGCTAGATTGTCATTAGAATACAGTAGGAATAACAATCCCATAATAATTTTTAAAATAACCTTGCTTTTTTTCATAAATGTTGTGTTGTTTAGAGGTTTTTGTAATAGTTATAACATAAATAATCGAAAATTATAAGTTCTTATGCTACAAAACTATCCTTTTAAAACACTCTAGTCAATCCGTGTAAACACGTAAATTTGAATAATTTAAGAAAAAAATAAACCCAAAACCAACCTTCTAAAAGCATCATGCCAGTAAACTATTAAGACAACTATACATTTTTGTTGTTTCGTAAAAAACCACCGCTAAAACCCAAATGCTACATGCCTTCGCAAAGCAAAAAACCAGTTCCTTTAAAGCCCAAATACACAAATATTCAACTAAAAACATACTATTAAATTCCCGAATCCAGCACCATTACATTAGTTTGAATAAATTTTATACAATACGTTTGCGAGTCAAATATTTCATTATACAACCCAAATGAACCAGCAACAAAACCAGCAACGGATAAAATCCATTTACCGAATGTTGTTAGAAATCGCAAATGGAAATCTCACCTATCGAATGGTAGCAGAGGGACACGATATGCAATTTGAGGAACTAGCAAACCTGCTCAACCAAGTAGCCGAAAAATTACAGCAATTCGAATATTCAAGTCCCTACAAGAATAGTAAAGTGGATGTAGCAACAGCAAACGATACAGCAGTACTCATCGTTCAAAAAGTACTCGATTACATTCAAAATCATTTAGAAGAGCCACTGCCATCTTCCAAAAAGTTATCAAAAATGTTCGGCACAAACGAATTCACTTTAAAAGACAACTTCCGAAAACTAGTAAAAACCAGTATTTATCAATTCTATAACGAGGAAAGACTTAAAAAGTCCCATGTATTAATTGAAAAAACCACCATTCCTTTAAAAGAAATTGCCTTACTAAGTGGCTTTACTAATTATACCAACTTCTATAAAGCATTCAAGAAAAAATTCAATTATCCGCCAAGCGAACTCGACCGCAAGAATGCCGATTTGTAATAATATTCCGTTTTTCACTTGCAGATATTCCCAAATTGAAATAGTATAAAGATTTCATTTATAGAATTTTACAATACTAAAATTCATAAAATGAAAGCGACAACTTCTTTTAAAAAGTATTTTATTGAGATTACAGGATACATCTACCTATTACTTTTCACCTATGCCGCATTTAGCAAACTATCAGATTATGAAACATTTGTAGTGCAACTTGGACAGTCACCACTTTTGAGTGCTTTTGCAGGATGGGTTTCTTGGTTTATTCCTGCCATAGAAATTTCAATTGCGCTTATGCTGATGTTCAAACAAACACAATTCCTTGCTTTAAATGCATCATTTATTTTGATGTCTATGTTTACAGCATACATCTACATTATCCTTAACTACAGCGAATACATTCCTTGCTCATGCGGAGGAATCTTAGAGAAAATGAGTTGGACGGAACATCTTTATTTCAACATTATATGCAGCTTAATTGCTATTGTAGCTATTACATTTTACCTGCAATTACTAGAGAATAAAAACATAAAGCACAAAATAACCTTACTGACAATAACAACTATAGTTGCAACTGCTTTTGTCTACTTTCTTTTTCTAAGATCAGAGCAGATTATCCATCAAGAAAACAATTTTGTCCGACGTTACCCACCACATCTTTACAATAGAATGTCAAAGTTAAATTTAATATATGGGGGTTACTATTTTGCTGGCACTTC
>JAIEMH010000185.1 GCA_019752245.1 Flavobacteriaceae bacterium | reverse complement strand
AGGAATGGACAGAGCATTGCGCGCCAATGTAATTACCAAATCGGGAAAAGCGGTGGAAACTGCTGGTGATATTGATGTTTTACTTTTGGATAAAACAGGTACAATTACTATTGGAAATAGAAAAGCAACCAATTTTTATCCTGCAAATGGAGTTTCTCAAGTTGATTTTATAAATTCGGCTGTTTTGAGTTCTCTAGCCGATGATACTCCTGAAGGTAAAAGTATTGTAGAATTAGCAGGACTAAATGTTTCTCAAAAATTATCTATTGAAGGCGCAACTTTAATCAAATTTACTGCCGAAACCAGAACTTCTGGTGTGGTTTTAAAAGATGGAACCAACATCAGAAAAGGTGCTCAAGATGCTGCAAAAAACATATCACTTCAAGCAGGAACTATTTTCCCAGAAGATACTGCTCAACGAGTTATTGCTATTTCGTCTCAAGGAGGAACGCCATTAGTTGTAATTAAAAACAGTCAGGTTCAAGGTGTTATCGAATTGCAAGATATCATTAAAACTGGAATGAAAGAACGTTTTGAACGTTTGCGTAAAATGGGTGTAAAAACGGTAATGGTTACCGGAGATAATCCTTTGACTGCCAAATTTATTGCTGAAGCTGCTGGTATTGATGATTTTATTGCCGAAGCGAAACCTGAAGATAAAATGAACTACATTAAGAATGAGCAACAAATGGGTAAACTGGTAGCAATGATGGGCGATGGTACCAATGATGCGCCTGCTCTTGCTCAAGCAAATGTAGGTGTTGCGATGAATAGTGGAACTCAAGCGGCAAAAGAAGCAGGAAACATGGTCGATTTGGATAATGATCCCACTAAGTTAATTGAAATTATAGAAATTGGAAAACAGTTATTGATGACTAGAGGAACGCTAACTACGTTCTCGATTGCGAATGACGTAGCGAAGTATTTTGCTATTGTTCCTGCGCTTTTTATTACAGCGATTCCAGCATTACAAGGTTTAAATATTATGCGTTTACACAGTCCAGAAAGTGCCATTTTATCTGCGGTGATTTTTAATGCAATTATTATTCCGATATTAATTCCATTAGCTTTGCGAGGTGTTGATTATAAGCCAATTGGTGCAAGTGCAATCTTAAAAAGAAATTTATTAATTTATGGATTAGGCGGATTGATTATTCCGTTTATAGGAATTAAATTGATTGATATGGTAGTTGCATTATTGATGTAAATAGCATGTAAACTTTAAAAGTTTTGTAAATAATTTTAAAATAAAAAAATGAAAAATACATTCTCAATAATAAAATTAACAGTGTTAATGGTGGTTTTATTAGCGGTAATTTATCCGTTAGCGATATACGGAATTGCTCAATTAGCGCCAAATAGCGGAAAGGGCGAAACTATTTCTGTAAACGGAAAAGTAGTTGGTTACCAAAAAATTGGTCAGAAATTCGATAAGTCAAATTACTTTTGGGGACGACCATCGGCAGTAGATTATAATGCTGCTGGAAGTGCCGGAAGCAATAAAGGACCAAGCAATGCCGATTATTTGACTTTGGTACAAAAAAGAATTGATACTTTATTATTAGTACATCCTTATTTAAAAAAATCGGATATTCCTGCTGATATGGTTACAGCTTCTGGAAGTGGATTGGATCCAAATATTTCACCAAAAGGCGCATTGATGCAAGTAAAACGTGTTGCTAAAGAAAGAAAATTATCAGAAGATAAAGTAAAAAAATTGGTAGAATCCAAAATTAATAAATCCTCAGTTGTGGGAACTTCAATAGTGAATGTTTTGGAGTTGAATGTTGCTTTGGATGAGTTGAAATAATAGTAATTAAGAAAAGTTCTTCAAAAACGAAAAGCCCTAGCCCAGATAGAAACGGCATCCTTTGGGTTCGTTGTTCGAACCCAAAGATATAGTGGATAGCTGGATTAGCTTCAAATAAAAATAATTAAATAAAATGAAAAAAATAGTATTTACTGCTCTTGTAGCATTAGGATTTACAACCGTAAACGCTCAAGAAGTGGCAAAAGAGAAAAGTCCACTAACGTTTTCGGGATATATTGAAACGTATTATAGTTATGATTTTGGAAATCCAGACAATCATGTTCGTCCGGGATTTGTGTACAGTCATAACAAACACAATGAGTTGAACTTGAATTTAGGTTTAGCAAAAGTAAATTATGCAAAAGATAATGTGCGTGGAAATTTGGCAATTATGGCTGGAACTTATGCCGAATATAACTTGGCAGCCGAACAGGATTTGCTAAAAAATGTATATGAAGCCAATATTGGTGTGAAAATTTCTTCGAAAAATAATTTGTGGGTTGACGCCGGAATTATGCCATCGCACATTGGTTTTGAAAGTGCTATTGGAAAAGATTGCCAAACGTTGACTAGAAGTATTTTAGCTGATAATTCGCCTTATTATGAAGCTGGAGTCAAGATTGGATATACTTCTAAATCTGAAAAATGGTATTTGGCTGCATTATATTTAAATGGTTGGCAACGAATTCAGAAAATTGAAGGCAATCAAACGCCGGCTTTTGGAACGCAAATTACGTATAAACCAAGTTCAAAAACGACTTTAAACTGGAGCACTTATGCAGGAAATGAACAACCAGATAATGATAGAAAATGGAGGTATTTTCATAACTTGTACGGACAATTTAAATTATCTGATAAAACTAATTTAACCGCTGGATTTGATATTGGTTCGCAACAAAGTGCTAATAAAAGTACTAAATATGATACTTGGTTTTCGCCAGTTTTGATTTTGCAATACAAACCAACAGCTAAAATTCAGTTGGCAGCAAGAGGTGAATATTATGATGATGAGAAAGGCGTAATCATTGCAACTGGAACTGAAAACGGATTCAAAACTTACGGATTTTCTGCAAACTTTGATTATTTAGTTTCTGATAATGTGATGTTTAGAATTGAAGCTAGAAACTTAGCAAGTAAAGATGAAGTTTTTATGAAAAACGGAAATCCAACAGATAACAATACTTTTTTAACGACTTCGTTGGCGATTTCGTTTTAACTATTTGATTCTTCTGTATATTGTATAAAGTATTGATGTATATTGAAAAAGAAGATTCAAATTGACTATTAAGTACATTATACATTCATACTTTATACGGTATACAATTCCTCATAAATGGAACAAGAAAAACAAAATAACGCCCAACATTTCCTCGATTTAATTCAGAAATCACGAAAAGGAAAATTCAAGATTTACATTGGTATGAGTGCTGGTGTGGGCAAAACCTTTCGTATGTTACAGGAAGCACACACGCTTTTGAAAAACGGAATTGATGTTAAAATTGGCTATATCGAAACCCATTTTCGTAAAGAAACTCATGAATTGCTTGATGGTTTGCCAGTGATTCCACGACGAAGTATTTTCTATAAAGGAAAAAATCTGGAGGAAATGGATGTTCAAGCCATTATCAATTTGCGTCCAGAAGTTGTGATTGTGGATGAATTGGCGCACACCAACATTGAAGGAAGCAAAAATGAAAAGCGTTGGCAAGATGTTTTGGAGATTCTTGAAGCTGGAATTAACGTAATTTCTGCGGTGAACATTCAGCATATTGAGAGTTTGAACGAAGATGTGAAACGTATAACTGGCGTTGATGTTCAAGAACGAGTTCCAGATAATGTGTTGCGATTGGCAGATGAAGTTGTGAATATCGATTTGACTTCTGAAGATTTAATTTCGCGTTTGAAAGAAGGAAAAATTTACACGCAAGATAAAATCCAAACGGCGTTGACTAACTTTTTTAAGTCGGATCAAATTCTGCAATTGCGGGAATTGGCATTGAAAGAAGTTGCAAGTCAAGTGGTTCGAAAAGTGGAGAATGAAGTTCCTAAAAACCTTGCTTTAAAACACGAAAAACTATTGGCGTGTATTAGTAGTAATGATAAAACAGCCAAAATTGTAATCAGAAAAGCAGCGCGATTGGCAAGTTATTACAACGGAAGTTGGTATGTTTTGTATGTAGAAACTCCAAAGGAAAGTCCGAATAAAATTGCATTGGACAAACAACGTCATTTGATTAATAATTTCAAATTGGCCACACAACTTGGAGCTGAAGTTATTAAAATTGAAAGTTCAAATATCACTGATGCGATGTTGAAAATTGTGGATCAAAAAAACATCACAACGGTATGTATTGGAAAACCGCACTTCAATTTATTTAAAGTAATTTTGTCTACAACTATTTTTAGAAGATTGCTCAATAGTTTGTCACAGTCGAATGTTGATTTAGTGATTTTGTCTTAAAAAGAATAAACCATATAAGGTATTCAAGAACATATAAGAAATGATTTAAAAATAACCTCTTACTTATATGTTCTTGAATGCCTTACATGGAAAAATAAACAGTTTAAATCTGTAAAAAAATGAAAATTAAAACCAAATTAAATCTCGGAGTAGGATTGTTATTTATTTTAATAATAGTCCTTTCATTAGTGAGTGCTTATTACATTTTTTCTATTAAAAAAGATACTCAAAACATTCTGAAAGCCAATTATGAAACATTGGAATATTCTAGAAATATGCTTTCGTCTTTGGATGAAATGACTAAAGATGAGCCAAAAGCTATTCTTCTTTTTGAGACCAATTTAAAGAAACAATTGGCTAATATTACTGAAACAGGCGAAGATAAAGCCACCTATAATCTTAAGAAAAGTTTTCAATTATTAGAGAAAAATAGGTCTGATGAAACGATTAAAGCACAAATTCGTCATGATACTTTTGAGATTATGAAGCTCAATATGAATGCCATAAAAGTGAAGAGTGATATCGCTAAAAGCACTGCCGAAACTGCCAATTTGTGGATTGCAGTTGTTGGAACTTTATGCTTTTTAATTGCTTTTAATTTGATGGTGAATCTTCCAAATAACATTGCAAATCCGATTAAGGAATTGACTGGAAGTATCAAAGAAATTGCTAATAGAAATTACTCTGAACGAGTTCATTTTCAAAACCATAATGAGTATGGAGATTTAGCAAGATCATTCAATACTATGGCTGAAAAACTGGAAGAATATTCCAATAGTAGTTTGCACAAATTGACATTTGAAAAAAAGCGTTTGGAAACTCTAATTAACAACATGCACGATCCAATTATTGGTTTAGATAATGATGGAAACGTTTTGTTTGTAAACGACGAAGCATTGAAAATTATCGGTCTAAAACAAGAAGAAGTTATTGGTCAATTGGCTACAACTTTAGCTTTGAAAAACGATTTGATGAAATCGTTAATCATCAATGAATTGGAAAGTCCGAAAGCGCATCCGATGAAAATTTTTGCTGATGGAAAAGAAAGTTATTTCGAAAAAGAAAATATAAACATTACCATAAAACCTACTGGAGAAGAACAATCAATTGACATTGGAAACGTAATAATCTTAAGAAATATTACTATTTTTAAAGAATTGGATTTCGCAAAAACAAATTTCATTGCAACAGTTTCACACGAATTAAAAACGCCGATTTCTTCTATCAAAATGAGTTTACAATTACTTGAAAACACTTCAACTGGAACTATAAATGAAGATCAAAAACAACTGATTGACAGTATCAAAGATGATAGTCAGCGTTTGTTAAAAATTACTGGTGAATTGTTAGAATTATCCCAAGTTGAAACTGGAAATATTCAATTGAACATTGAAAAAAGTAGCCCAAATGAAATTGCAAAATACGCTATCGAAGCAGTTAAAGTTCAGGCAGAACAAAAACAGATTGAAGTTATATTGGAGTCTGAAAATAATCTATCCGAGGTAAAAGCAGATAGCGAAAAATCATCATGGGTTTTGATTAATTTCTTGACAAATGCCATCCGCTATTCGTCAGAAAATAGTGTTGTTACTGTAAAATTGAAAGAAGAAAAGAATCAAATTATTTTTCAAGTTACCGATAAAGGAAAAGGAATTGACAAGCGTTATCAATCGAAAGTTTTTGATAAATATTTCCAAATTCCAGGAAGTCATAAATCCGGTACTGGACTTGGTTTAGCGATTTCTAAAGAATTCATCGAAGCCCAAAACGGAACGATAGGAGTTGAGAGCGAACTGGGTCTAGGAAGTACTTTTTATTTTAAATTGGTAATGGTTTAAAGTTGGATTTTTGATACAATAAAAAGAAATTATGTAACATTAAAACATTTATTTAGAATAACTTTATCGTATCAATAATTTAAATATTTAGGTCATGGAAGATAACGATTTAGGTTCTAAAAAAATGAACAACAAGCAAAGTAGTAGCAATATTATATCGGATTTAAACAAGGAAAATCAACCGGATTCTTTAATGAAATCTGAAATGGAAACCGATAAAAATGGAGTTACAAAAATTGTACAAAGAGCAAGAAATACAGATCATGATGAACAAAATCATGAACCTGAAACTAATAAGATTTTAAGCACAAAACCAAGTACGGCGAAAGAAGAAGTCGGTAAAGTTATGTTAGAAAATAGGGATAAGAATTTTGATATTACCAAAAATAGGTATTCCAATTCAAGTCCAGAAAATCAAGATAATCCAAAAGAAAAGAATTAGAAATCTTACTTTTTGAGTAAATCGCATTTATGCAAGTAATATATATTATTGTATAATAATCTACATTCATATCAAAACTAACTTTGTCATTAATAATTTAACAAAGAAAGTATGAAAAAAGTAAGTATGAGAAGTAGAAGTATTGCATTAGTCTTGATGATTGGTTGTTTAAGTTTTTTTACAACCTCATGCAGTGACGATGACAATGAAGGAGAAACATTG
>JAIEMH010000056.1 GCA_019752245.1 Flavobacteriaceae bacterium | reverse complement strand
CAGCCTTTTTTAATAGATTAAATCAGCTACCGCACGAAATAAAATTCAGCGGAGTTAATTCCTTCGTGAAGTTCTATATTATAAAGAAAGTTCTTTAAAGAAGATTTTTGTTCATAAACAAAGTTTTCCCCAGCTACCCCAGCTACCGCGCGAATCCTTTCGCGTGGCAACTAAATAATAAGCAAAAAGGTTGTCCAAAAGTAAGAACAGCCTTTTTTAATAGATTAAATCAGCTACCGCACGAAATAAAATTCAGCGGAGTTAATTCCTTCGTGAAGTTCTATTTTATAAAGAAAGTTCTTTAAAGAAGATTTTTGTTCATAAACAAAGTTTTCACTAATTTTGATAAAAAGAACAGTATGAGCAGAAATTACAAGTTTCATAATTCTGAGGGATTGTATTTTGTTAGTTTTGCTGTTGTGGGTTGGTTAGATGTATTTACTAGAAATGAATACAAAGATTTACTTTTAGAAAGCTTAGAATTTTGTCAAAAAAGTAAAGGCATGGAAATTCATGCTTGGTGTATTATGACCAATCATGTACATTTAATCTTTAGAAGCATCGATAATCAAAAACCCGAATTGTTATTAGGAGATTTTAAAAGGTTTACTAGCAGAACTATTATCAAGGCTATTCAAGAAAATCCAAAAGAAAGCAGAAAAGAATTTTTCTTAGACTATTTTAAGAAAGAAGCAGCAAAAAGTTCAAATACTACTAATTTTCAATTTTGGCGACATGACAACAAACCAATCGAGTTGTGGAGTAATGAAGTCATTCAGCAAAAAATAGATTATATCCATAACAATCCTGTTGAAGATGGTATTGTGTTTAGACCAGAAGATTACAAATACAGTAGTGCTCCTGACTATGCAGGTGAAAAAGGAATGTTAGAGGGTGTTTGTGTTTTTCAATATTTTAAATTGTAGGACCACGCAAACGGATTCGCGCGATAGCTGGGGTTGATGGCAAAGGAATTCTTGATGTTGAAATAGTTCAAATTCCTGTTGTAAATGTTATGAATTCTAATTCAATTTTGAAGTATATTAGTTATGCTGAAGGACAAAGAGCAAAGTCAGGTGACATTCGCGAAGCACAGTGCTAAAAATGAACATTTTGCGTAGCTGGGTAAGAGCAGAATTAATTGCAAGCGGTACACAAAACATGGGTTTATCATCGCAATATTTTTCAAGGAAAGCTGTATATACAGGAGGCTCTTTTTCTAAAGTTGATTATCCGACTACAACGTTCAAACTGTTAGAAAATAATCCATATAATGCACAAGGATATTTGAGTAGAACCTATAATTTACCCGTAACAAAAAGATGAGAAAAATAATTTTAATATTAGCATTTTTTTTATAATTTCCTGTAAAAGTCAGAAATCAACAGAAAAAAATCATCACTGTTATATTTCCGAAACAGAAAACCTGAGGGCATTTGATAGTTTATATGTCAATTTAGACACAACTAAAGTATTTAAAAACAAACTCAAAGAATTTGAAAAGAATAAAACAGAAGTTTTACTTTGTCAATTTCCGCCTAACATGAAACGTGCAAAATTTACTGAAATTAAAACTATCAACGATAAATTGATTTATTACAATAGTTCGACTGATAAGCAAATTCTCTTAAAAAATTCTGATATTGAACTGCTTTCAAGTAGCATTCGTACTATTGAAAGAAAGTATTATTATGAACAATGTGATGAATATGTCTCAAATGATGCTTTTTATCTAATGTTAATTAAAAGAGATGGTGAAATTGTATCAAAATATTTTATTCATGGGAATTTAAGTTTTGAAAAGACTGAGGGAAATCTCAATACGCTTAAAAGCATTTTTGAAATAATGTATAGAAATTCTTTTAAATAAATCGCTTATAAATTAAGCCACCTCACTATGGGTAATGTATAAAAGTTAGTGATAAGCTATTTTACATCAATCAACTATTTGAAAAACATCAAATAAAGTAAATTTAAAATCAAAAGGCAAGCTGTATAGTTTGCCTTTTTCACTTTTAACAATGTCTTAAAACGAACCAAATTTTAAAAATCATGCTTTCGTGTACCAAAGTTAGTGATACAGGAATTTGCTTAAAATACAAATCATTTTGTAATTAACATATAATGTTTTTGAGCATTGCTATTTTATCCGCTGTTATTGGAACACCAACATAATCATTATATTTTTGCTCGTTCATCTGTTTGCCAAAATACTTGACCAAAACATTCATTTCGATTTTTGAATAATTAATGTCTGAAATGATTTTCATAGTATCGGTAACATCAAACAATAACATTGGTAATACTTCATATAGATTTACAACCTCATCCAACGTAAATTTTGGTAGTTCCATTGCTAGCGGTTCTGCTTGTGGTTCGATGCTGTCCACCTCATCAACTTTAACACAAGTCATAACACCATGCTCCAGAATAATCCTGTTCATGGTTTCGATTACCAGAGCTTTGTCCTTTTGCTCGCACAACAACGCATCGTAAACGTACAGAACATAAACCCCAAGGGGGTTGAGATACTTAATAACATCGGTCATAATTTCAACCTCAACTTTGAACATTTTCTTTGAAGTGATTTTGTAACCATTAGCCAATTTGTCTTTTCGGATATTTTCCAACATAGTAGCTTCATTTTTGGAATAGTAATCGAAAAGCGGTGATTCCATCATACCAAACCAATTTTTATTAAAAAAGCTCAAATGCTCAACCTTTACCTCTTTTTCTGACATTCCTGTACTCTCGGCTACTTTTGGGTGCGTTAGGTAACTTTCGATACCATCATACAATTTGACGGCTATATTTGGATGTAATCCGATATAATCACATTCGGTTAACTTTTTACCGTTGATGGTGATTTCATTGCGAATCCATGCAGGCATGAGTGTAAAAGAATCCACAACACGCCCACCGCTTCGCTCATCACCAACAGTTGGAATCATAAAACCTCTATTGGTTAAGAACACCAGCTTCGCAAAGAGTTCCTATGAAAAGCTGCGCAAATGTCTCTTGACTTTACGTAATTTATTTTATAGTTGAAAAAGCTTAAATGTATGAAAGAAGGATATGCTATAAAAGGCCATTCATTACCCCATTTTTTATCAGCAAGAATCGTAGATTGGGTTGATGTTTTTTCGAGAAAGAAGTATAGAGATACAATTATCGAATGCTTGGATTATTGTATAAAAAACAAAGGAATGATTTTATATAGTTATGTAATAGAGAAAACAGTTTGCTTTTTTACATCTACACCATAAATCAGCATTAAAACCCAATAAAAAAGCTGCTCTCCAAAGAAAGCAGCTTTGATAATACCCAACTAAAATTCTAAATTAACTTTCAACAAAACTAATTGCTTTTAGCTAGCAAAACAATCCGTATAAACACGTAATTTAACACTACCGTAATTCCTCCACAGTAAGAATATCATACCGTAAGGCATACAAAACTACACCTATAAAATTTTTAGCATTAGTCTTATCCATAATGTGTTTTCTATGAGATTCTACAGTTCTGATATTAATAAACAACTCGTCTGCAATTTCTTTACTCTTCATTTCTCTACATACCATCTTAATGATTTGTAATTCTCTGTCAGACAATAACTCTTTAGCATGAACTAACTCTAGCTTATTATTCTTTTCCCACAACATAGCCTCCTTGATAACAGCACCCAATTCAGTCCCAAAATAAAAACCTTCTTCATGTACACTCCTTATAGCATGCTCCAATTGCTCAGGATTAGAATTCTTAGTAAAATAACCATGAGCCCCAAGTTCCATTATTTTATGAATACTCTCTCTTGTTGATAATTGAGAAACTATCAATATCTTTATTTCAGGAAACAAGCTAAGCAATCGTTTGCACGTTTCATAACCATCCATAACAGGCATCTGAATATCCATCAATACTACATCAACACTCTGACTGTGTAATTTACCTAAAAACAACTTCCCATTTTCAGCATCAATTTCAACATGCATACCTTCAAAAGAGTTTATCAGCAAAGTCATGCTTTTTCTAAACAACAAATGATCATCCACAATTCCTACTCGCAACATATCTTTAAAGTATTATTTTTTTATTCAGCTTATGATTTTAAAGGGATACTTATAACAAAATGATTTCCAACGGCAACCTCCTTAGCAAATATCGAACCTCCGATCATCTTCAATCGGGAGCTAATGTTTTTCAAACCAGTACCTGAAGCTGTTTTCAATTCTTTTTCATAATCAAAAGAATCACCATCGTCAATAACCTCAACATAGGCCTCAGTAGCAATAGAATGAACAACAATAGAACACTTAGTAATACCTCCGTATTTTAGCATATTCGTTGTAAACTCTTGAACTATTCTAAACAACTCATAGGATACTGTGGTTGACAATTCAAAATCAAATTCATTTGAAATGAATTCAAAAGGTATAACAGTCTTCTTACTCAAATTGGACAAGTAATCCTCCATTGCAACAACAAAGCCTAGCTTATCTAACAAAGGAGGCATCAATTTATAAGAAACAAGCCTAGTATTTTCTATCGCCACTTCAACGCCCTCTTTCAATTCTTTAAACAAATCAATACGCTCCAAATCAGATTCTCCTTTCAGAATAACAACCAAATAATTTCGGATAGCACTCAAATCACTAGACACACTATCATGCAAATCCGCAGCTATACGTTCTCGCTCTTTTTTTTCGCTCTCTAAGCTTGCCTTTAGCAACATTTCTGCTTCTTGTTGCTTCATCCTTATAAAATAATTTTTATAAAAAAAAACCAAAAAGAGCAAAGTAAATGCAAAAAACAGCATTACTGAGGTACCTATCCAAAATACCGATTTTATTTCATTCGTGCCTTCCAAATCCCAACAATTAATAAAGTTCTTAATACCAAGTTTAATATAATATTCAAAATCCAATAATCAAAAAATGTTGAATTATCAATTTCTAAAAATAAATGACTACTCAAAAACAAAAATAAAGTTCCTGTATAATAAAGCACTAAACCACAGATAAAATAATAAATAGGACTCTTAGCCAAAGATGCCAACTCCAAGTTAACAAACAATTCCCTAAACCAAATGGCAGAAAACAATAGAACTACAAAAGTTTGATAAGCATTAAAATACGAATTTAATTCTAGGAAATTCTTAGAATTCCATCCTGTGAAAGTCAGACTTAATAAGCATATAAAAAGGATAATAAAAATCGAAAAAAACAATTTATACTTTCTCTTTAAAATTGTGTAATAGAAATAATGAATTGAAAAAAAAGCAATAGTGTCATAGGTTAAAAACCAATACTCAACACTATTTTTTAAAATGAGTGCACCAAGAAACTCATAAACACTTGCAATAAAAACCACAATCAAAAAAGGAACAATTGGAGACAAATCTTCTCCCAATTGCTTCTTTAATATTAAAAAAACAACCAACGGTAATAGCCCAAATAGAATAGCGAAAATCATCAAACTGAACATAGCAATTTTTATAAAAAAGCCTGTCGAAAATTTGACAGGCTTCTACTACAAATATATCATTAATTTGTTAATAATCCATTGACTGGACAAACGGGTGGACAAGTTAACATTTGATCATAAATCAAGCCACTCTCCAAAATATCTTGTTCGTTTTTATCAACTCCAACCAATACCAAACTAATTTTTTCATTAGCAACATCATAGCCATTATAAATTCGAACACCAATGCAATTTTCTTGTGCTAAAATCGCATGTACATTCTTGGAACCAATAAACGACGATACAATCTGTCCTGGAAATTTATTTCCAAAATCTTTTACTAACTTTTTGGCTACCTCTAGGCTTATAATACTACCTGTGTTTTCATTCAATGACATAATATAAATTTTTTAAAATTAGTGAGCTAAATTAGGAGAGAGCATACAATACAATCATCAGTATTTATACTGATTTTTTACATTTATACGTACGTAATTACACTTAATTTTTCATCCGTGAAAGACTAAAAAAAAAGGTAAAACCATCAAATACGTGATTATTTACAGCACTAAAGATAGTAAATTATTAAAAACCAAATCAATACAAACTCAAAATAGAAATCCAATAGAAAAATCATAAAAAACTGAGAAGCATCCAATCAAATATTTGAAAATCCGTATTTACACGGATTGACTTATGAAATCCATAAAAGTAAGTTTGCACAACACTTACTACCCACCAAAAAAGAATGAAAAAATACTACCTCAACAACGGCATAGACTACTCAGGACCATTCTCAAAAGAAGAACTACGAGAAAAAAAAATAAACAAAAAAACACTAGTTTGGTCTGAAGACTGGGCAGATTGGAAAAAAGCAGGTGAAGTAGACGAATTAAAATTAACGCTATTAACCATTCCGCCAACTTTTAAAACCAAAGAAGCAACTCCTAAAAAATCTTTAAAAAGAAAAATCTTAAAGTACGCAGCATTAGTAGCTAGTTTAAAGTATAATTTGAGCAATCGTTAGCACTCCAATTCCTAGATATAAAAAATCCATTCCCTAATAAGAATGGATTGCTATAAAAATAAATTTTATAATCTCGGAAGTATTAAAAAAAGATTATTCCTTCACCAATTGCTTACTAACAATAGTTTTTTCATTGTTTTTCAACACAACCAAATAACTACCACTTTGCAATTCTGAAATGCCAATAGTAGCACTAAAGGCACTACTAGCAACTGCATTAGATTCATAAACCAATCTTCCTGACAAATCATAAACAACAACTTTATTAACTACATCCAAACCTTT
>JAIEMH010000324.1 GCA_019752245.1 Flavobacteriaceae bacterium | reverse complement strand
AGTTTATGGCAGCTAACCGATTGCGAATTTTTTGCCAGCCATATTCCTGCTGAATAAACTCGATTTTATTTTATAAAAAAAATAAAATAAAGAGCTCAAACAATTTCAGCATCAGGGCTAGTTAGGTTTTGTCTTTTTTAAAGGTTTTTATATTTATGCAGCTCTTTTAGAATAAAGCTGTCCTTTTCTAAAATAAAAAACCTCGCTTCAATAAAGAAACGAGGTTGATATAATTATTTTTTAATGTACTTGTTACTTTGTACTTAAAAAATTATCCTAAAGCAACTCTTTTAAAACCAGTTACAACCAAACCTGCATCAACAGATTTAATGTAATTAGCAACGCTCATTGAGCTGTCTTTGATATAATCTTGGTTTACCAAAGTATTGTCTTTGTAAAAACGTTGAATTTTACCTTTAGAAATGTTTTCCAACATAGCTTCTGGTTTTCCTTCAGCACGAAGTTGATCTTTCGCGATTTCAATTTCTTTTTCAATGATTGCAGCATCAACACCTTCCTCATTAAGAGCGATTGGGTTCATTGCAGCAGCTTGCATAGCAACGTTTCTTGAAGCTTCTTCAGCACCATCAACATTAGCAGAAAGAGCCACTAAAGTAGCGATTTTGTTACCAGCGTGAATGTAAGATCCAACGAAAGTTCCAGACAATCTTTCAAAAGAAGCAACTTCAATTTTCTCACCAATTACACCAGTTTGCTCAATTAATTTATCAGCAACAGTGATTCCGTTAAAATCTGACGCTAAGAAAGCTTCTTTAGTATCAAAGTTTAATGCTTGATTAGCTAAGTCTGTAGCCAATTTTACGAAACCTTCATTTTTTCCAACGAAGTCAGTTTCGCAATTTAATGTGATAACAACACCAGATGTTTTGTCAGCATTTACAACTGCAATAGCTGCACCTTCTGTAGATTCTCTGTCTGATCTGTTAGCAGCAACTTTTTGACCTTTTTTTCTAAGGTTTTCAATTGCTAAATCAAAATCTCCGTCAGCTTCTACTAAAGCTTTTTTGCAGTCCATCATACCTGCACCAGTGATTGTTCTTAATTTATTTACGTCTGCAGCAGTAATTGTTGCCATTTTGTTTTTTATTTTAAGATTAAAAATTTAAAAGTAAAAATTCCAATTCTTAAATCCCAAACTCCAATTTTAAAAAATCATCAACATTAAGTTATCGATTTCTTTTGGAATTTGGAATTTATAAAATTGGAATTTATTTTATTTATTCTTCAGATTTTGTTTCTTCTGTAGCTTCAACTTCTGCAACTGGAGTTTCTTCAACAACAGCAGCTTCTGGAGCAGCAACAGCTTCAGTATCTGTAGCATCATCACCTTCTTTATCAGAAGTTCTGTTAGCTAATCCGTCTTTTACAGCGTCAGTTACCAAAGTTAAAATTTTATCGATTGATTTAGAAGCATCATCATTAGCTGGAATAACATAATCTACTTCACGTGGATCAGAGTTAGTATCAACCATTGCGAAAACTGGAATGTTTAATTTTTGTGCTTCTTTAATTGCGATGTGTTCAGCTTTGATATCTACTACAAATAATGCAGCAGGTAATCTAGACATATCAGAGATAGAACCTAAGTTTTTCTCTAATTTTGCACGTAGACGATCAACTTGAAGTCTTTCTTTTTTAGAAAGCGTCATGAAAGTACCATCTTTTTTCATTCTATCAATAGTAGCCATTTTTTTAACAGCTTTACGGATAGTAACGAAGTTTGTTAACATACCACCAGGCCATCTTTCAGTGATGTAAGGCATGTTACAAGCTAAAGCTTTTTCTGAAACGATGTCTTTTGCTTGTTTTTTGGTAGCTACAAAAAGTATTTTTCTACCTGATGCTGCAATTTTTTTCATAGCTTCTCCAGCTTCTTCAATTTTTGCAGCAGTTTTATATAGATTAATGATGTGAATACCATTACGTTCCATATAAATGTATGGAGCCATGTTTGGATCCCATTTACGAGTCATGTGTCCAAAGTGAACACCTGCTTCTAATAATTCTTTAACGTCAATTTTGTTTGCCATTGTGTAATAGTTTACGTTCCGTTGATTAGCAATGCGTCACCTTTTTCGCTTTAAGATTTTCATCCTTAAGACTTTGTACTGCATTTCGATGCTAAACTAATTCCCTTTTTACAAGGAATATCGACAACTTTGTTTTAAATTCAATTTTAATTGTAAAAATGTGTCTAAAAATATATTCTGATATAAATCGAATATTAACGTTTCGAGAATTGGAATCTCTTTCTCGCTTTTTTCTGACCGAATTTTTTACGTTCTACCATTCTTGGATCTCTTGTTAGTAATCCTTCTGGTTTAAGGATAGCTCTGTTTTCTGCATCAACTTCACACATTACGCGTGCTAATGCCATTCTTACAGCTTCCGCTTGTCCTGTTGAACCACCACCGTATACATTTACTTTTACGTCAAAGTTTGTTACATTTTCTGTCATAGACATTGGTTGTAATACTTTGTACTGTAAAGTAGCTGTTGGGAAGTAAGTTGCAAATTCTTTTTTGTTTACAGTGATTTTTCCTGTACCTTCAGTAACATAAACACGTGCAACAGCACATTTTCTTCTACCGATTTTGTGAATAACTCCCATTACTTTAAGTCGTTAAGGTTAACGGTTTTTGGCTGTTGAGCGCCATGTTTGTGCTCAGAACCAACATTTACATCTAAATTACGGAATAATTGCGCACCTAATTTGTTTTTAGGTAACATTCCTTTTACAGCTTTTTCTACTAGTAATGCAGGATTCTTTTGTTGCATCACTTTAGCAGTTAAACTTCTTTGTCCTCCTGGATAACCTGTGTGACGAATGTACGTTTTTTCGTCAAGTTTGTTTCCTGTTAGGTTAATTTTCTCTGAGTTGATAACAATTACGTTATCTCCACAATCAACGTGCGGTGAGTAACTTGGCTTGTATTTACCTCTTAAAAGCATCGCAACTTTTGAAGCAAAACGACCTAAGTTATGACCTTCAGCGTCTACAACAATCCACTGTTTTTCAGATGTGGCTTTGTTGGCAGAAACTGTTTTGTAGCTTAATGCGTCCATAATATTATTTTAATTAAACATTCCATTCCCAATTAAGGGAGTGCAAAAGTACAATTATTTATTATATATGCAAAATTGATTTTGAATTTTATTAGTATTTTGAATTTTAGTAGGTTACAAAAGGTTTATCACGGCTCTTTTAGCTCTTATAAAAACTAAATCTTGTGCTTTTTTTGTATTTTAGAGTGGATAGCTGGAAAATGGTTTGCCGATAAATGGCATACCAATCGCTTCTAAATGAAATAAATTGTTATTTTTACATTTTAAAATTCTTTTTATGAAATCTAAAGCTACATTAAAACAAATTGCAAA
The DNA here is from genome assembly GCA_019752245.1 of Flavobacteriaceae bacterium. GTDB lineage: Bacteria > Bacteroidota > Bacteroidia > Flavobacteriales > Flavobacteriaceae > Flavobacterium. The sequence continues at coordinate 3,446 of JAIEMH010000324.1, read as the reverse complement.
AGAACTTGGTGTCTCTGTTTCTACTGTTTCTAAGGCATTGAATGATAGTCCTGAAATTAGCGAGCCAACTAAATTGCGTGTTCAAGAATATGCTAAGTTGAAAAACTATAAGCCAAATGTAATTGGGTTGAATTTAAAAAATCGATCTACTAGAACTATTGGAGTTATTATTCCTAATATATTAAATCAATTTTTTGCAAAAGTATTTACTGGAATTGAAAAGGTAGCCGATGAAAAAGGATATAAAGTAATAACATGTATTAGTAATGAATCTTTAGAAAAAGAAATTAGTGCTCTAGAAATGCTGAGTAACGGAACCATAGATGGATTTATTTTATCTATTTCTAAAGAAGCTCAAACCTTGCATCAATTTAGTCACTTTAAATCTATTATTAATGAAGGAACGCCAATTGTAATGTTCGATAGAACTGCAGAGGAGGTAAATTGTGATAAGGTTGTAGTTGACGATTTAGATTCGGCTATAAATGCTACAGAACATTTGGTAAAAACAGGATGTAAAAATATTGCCTTGTTTTCGGCAATTGATAATTTAAGTGTCGGAAAATTAAGAGTTGAAGGTTATAGAAAAGCGTTACAAGATGCCGGACTTGAGATTAATGAAAAATTAATTTTACTATCAGAAACAGATGAAGATTTCGATACGAAAGTTGCTGGATTTTTTGATAAAAACAAAGTTGATGCAGTTTTTGCTTTAGACGAGCATTCGTCTGTTACGGCAATGAAAATGGCAATGAAAAAAGGTATAAAAATTCCCGAAGAGCTTTCATTAATTGGTTTTGCAGATGGCGTTTGGTCTAGAAGAATGACTCCAAGTTTGTCTACCGTAAGTCAGCACGGTCCAGAGATAGGTGAAGTTGCTACCTTAATGCTAATTGAAAAGTTAGAAAGCAAAGAAGAAGTTTACAATCACAAAACTACTGTTGTAAAAACAGAATTACGTCAAAGAGATTCTACTAGAAAGCTTATTTAATTGCATTTTTCTTGTCATCATTCCAAGTGATGTAACCAATTATAGCATTGAAGAAGTAGAAAGTGTACTTTGCGGTGTTAGCAATATTCATTAAAAGTAAATTCTGAATTATTTTTGTCAAATTATAAAATTGCCACATAAACCAGTTATCAGGATACATTCTGGCTGTGTTAAATGTACCGCCAAAAGTAATTCCTGCCGGAATTGCTACTGCAAAAAATAATTTCCAATCGATAGCTTTTTCAGAAAAATAATTAAATGCAATGTAATTTAGGATTAAAGAAAATGCAAATCCAAGAACAATATTTCTGTAAAAAATAAAATCGATAGAACGCAAAACTTTGCTTTTCTTCCAAGCTCTAAAAACCAATAAATTGGCAATAAAAGATACTGGATAGGTTAAAATTGCACCAGCATTTCCTAATAAATAATCAATACTACCACTCAGGAAAGTATTGCAAGTAGTGATAAGATTTCCAAAATTATTTTTCTTAGTAACCAATCGATTTCCAATCATAGAAAATCCAGTATTTACAATAGAAACATAACCAAGAAAAAAAATATAGCTGTTACCTTGAAAAGTAAATTTGTATTTGGTGTTGTGGTAACCTAAAACAATCGAAGCTGTGATTACTATAAACAATCCAATAAAATCTAAATAAGTACTATTGGTTATAGACTTAATAACTTGAATTGATTTTTTGGATATAACGAATTTATTCATTTAAGCAATAATTTAATTTTAGTAAAAACAGAATGGATGAACAAAATAATAAAAATTAATATGCTAATAATGAGCATGTTGTCAATTGGTCTAATGTTTTGATATCCATTTTGAAACAAGCAACAAAATGAAATACACAAAAAGAAAAATACAGACAAAATTAAATTTGTTTTTGTCCTCATTATGGCTAAAAGACTAAATCCAAAAAAGAAAGCTATTAAAAAATATATTATAAAAAAGCTAAAGCCACTTAAATTATATGCCCAACCAACCGTTTTATTAATTCCATAACTGTCAGTTTCAGAAAATCGAATCAGAAATAAAAATGGTAAAAGAATTATCAAATACATTTTTGTTTCAAAAAGTGATTTTAATTTTTGTTTCATTTAGTTAATTGTATCAAATTCCTACGGAATGACAACTTTGTGTAAACTGCTAACTGCGACTGCTAACTGAATACTAAAATCAATGCGCTTCCAACCAATTCTCACCAACACCAATTTCAACATCCAACGGAACATCCATTTTAAAGGCATTTTCCATTTCGTGTTTAATCATTGGTTTTATTTTTTCTAATTCAGAGTTGTGAACGTCAAACACAAGTTCGTCATGTACTTGAAGTAACATTTTAGATTTCCAATTTTCAGAAGTTAATTTCTTATGAATATTAATCATCGCAATTTTGATGATATCGGCAGCAGAACCTTGAATTGGAGCGTTTACAGCATTTCGTTCGGCGCCACTTTTTACCATCATGTTGGCCGAATTGATGTCTTTTAAATAACGTCTTCTTCCTAAAACCGTTTGCACATAACCGTTTTCTCTTGCAAAATCAACTTGATTTGACATGTAAGATTTCAGTTTTGGATAAGTTGCATAATAAGCATCGATTAATTCGGCCGCTTCTTTTCTTGATAAATCGGTTTGATTGGAAAGTCCGAAAGCTGAAACACCATATATAATTCCGAAATTTACCGTTTTGGCATTGCTACGTTGTTCTTTTGTAACTTCTTCTAAAGGCACATTGAACACTTTTGCAGCCGTACTTCTATGAATATCTTCATTGTTTTGAAATGCTTTTATCATATTTTCTTCACCAGAAAGTGCCGCGATAATTCGAAGTTCTATTTGCGAATAATCGGCAGATAACAAGGTGTAATTTTCATTGCGAGCGATAAATGCTTTTCTAATTAATCGTCCTCTTTCTGTACGAATCGGAATGTTTTGTAAATTCGGATTATTAGAACTCAAACGACCAGTTGCAGCAACCGTTTGCATATAATCGGTGTGAACGCGACCAGTTTTTTTATCGACTTGATTGGGTAACGCATCAATATAAGTGCTTTGTAATTTTACCATTTGACGCCAGTCGAGAATATCTTTTACAATCGGATTGTCATTCGCCAAATAACTCAAAATTTCTTCGCCAGTTGCGTATTGACCAGTTTTGGTTTTCTTTTGTTTGGCACCACCAATTTTCATTTTATCAAATAAAACATCGCCCAATTGTTTAGGTGAAGCCAAATTGAATTTCTCGCCAGCAGTTTCATAGATTTTTTGTTCCAATTCAGAACTTTCTTTTGCCATTTCAACCGACATTTCTTTCAAGAAAGGAACATCAAGATTGATACCTTCCAATTCCATTGCTGCTAAAACAGGAATCAACGGAATTTCGATTTCATCAAATAGTTTTTTAGTTTCCGCTTTATCTAAAATCGGACTGAAATTTTG
>JAIEMH010000394.1 GCA_019752245.1 Flavobacteriaceae bacterium | reverse complement strand
TAATCCTGTTGGAAAAATTGGTTTGGTTGAAACTGAATTTGGTTACCACATTATTAATGTTACAGATAAACAAGACGCAATTCGTTTGGCTACTGTAGCTCAAAAAATTGAACCTTCTGAAACGACTACAAACGAAAGCTATACTAAAGCTACTAAGTTTGAAATGGATGCTAACGGAAAAGACTTTGCTGCTGTTGCAAAAGCTGCTAAACTTACTATAAATCCTGCTGTTAAAGCTAAAGCAATGGACGAAGCTTTTGGTGCCGCTGGAAATCAAAGACAAATTATCAAATGGGCTTACACTAACGATACTAATGTAGGTGATGTTAAAAGATTTGAAATTGTTAATGTTGGAAACATCATTGCAAGATTGAAAAAAGTTAACGAAAAAGGTTTGATGACTGTTGAAGACGCTAAACCAATGGTTGAAACAATCATCAAAAACAAAAAGAAAGCTGAAAAAATTATCGCTAAAATGAAAGGTACTTCACTAGAGGCTATCGCTAAAGCAAATGCAACTACGGTTCAAAATGCTCCAGCTGCTTCTGTTGATAATGCTGTTTTAGCTAACGTAGGTTTAGAAGCTAAAGTTGTTGGTGTTGCTTTTGGTTCTCCTGCAAATAAAGTATCTGCTCCAATTGAAGGAAATTCGGGTGTTTATGTTATCAAAACTAAGTCTGTAGCAAACGCTCCTAAATTACCAAAATACGACGATTATGTAAATAAATTAAAAGCTAATTCAGCTCAAGCTGCAGGAAGAGTTTTCCCAGCACTGAAGAATGATGCTAAAATTGAAGATAACAGATTAGAATTCTACTAGTAGAGTCCAAACTCAAATTAATAAAAAATCCCGAACAGAAATGTTCGGGATTTTTACTTTTTGTTAACTATCTATTTTTTTTAAAACAGTGAAAGCTTTACAAAATCATATCGTTATAAGGAATAACAACTGGAAAACCTTTAGATTTAAAATACTCGGTAGGATTGTCTTTAGAAATTGTCAATACAAAATCGCCGCCCCAAGCTCCAAGACTTTTTATAACACCATCAAAATCATTAAATAAAGCTTCTTTAACCGTTTGTTGCTCTAAAACTCGACTCATTTCAATTTCATGTTTTTGAATTGCTTCAGCAAATTCGTTTGGGTCAGTAGTATTAAGTATTGTTTCTGTTATTGCATCAATAATTTTAATTGTTTTATCAATTTTGGCTTGTTTGTTATAATAAGAAGAAATTGCTGTTTTACTACTTTGTTTTTTATTCAAATAGACAAAAAACAATTGGTCTAAAAAAACAGGATGGAAAGAAACACTTTTTACAACAGGTTTTTCATCAACTAACTGGTATATAATTGCTGTGTCGTTTTGAGCACAAGCCAAGTCGTAACCGCTTCCTCCAAAACTATTTCTTAATAGGCTAAAAGCATCAATATTTAGCCATTGAGCAATATTATTAATTAAGGTAGAAGAAGTGCCCAAACCCCAAAATTTAGGAAAAGTTAATTCGGTTATGATTTTGTATCCTTTAGATTTTGTAATAAAATTAGGATTTGTTAGATAAGCTTCATGTAAAATTTCAATTAGCGTGTTTTTGATGCTTTTAGAATCGTCAAATTGTTCCTTATTTACTACAGATTTAAACAGAATTGTGTCTTCATACCAAATGCTTCCATCTGCATCATAACTTTTCCATTCAATTGCATTATTTTCTGCATCCTCAATACTTAAATTCTGACCAAATTTTGTTGGTAAAGCCAACGCTTTTGCACCATCAAGAACTACATATTCTCCAGTAATTAATAATTTTCCGTTGCTGTAAAATTCTTTTTTCATTTTTGCTGAACTTATTTCAGTATCCGTTTTGTCACACTGAGCTTGTTGAAGTGTTATTTTCTTAAATTTTCAATAAATTCAACAACAGATGCATGCGAAATGGTATTGTTTTCAAAATGTTTTTTAATTACTTTTCGCTCATCGTCAGTAGTTTCAAACTGATTTAAAATATTATTGATGTGCATTTTCATGTGACCTTCTTGAATTCCGGTTGTTGTTAACGAACGTAAAGCTGCAAAGTTTTGGGCCAATCCTGTAACTGCAACAATTTTCATCAAATCATGAGAAGAAGGTTTTCCTAAAATTTCTAAAGCCATTTTTACCAAAGGATGAAGCGATGTTAATCCACCAACAGTTCCTAAAGCAAGAGGGATTTCCATCCAAAAAGTAAAGATTCCGTTTTCGATTTTTGCATGAGATAAACTTGAATATCTTCCGCTTCGAGAAGCGTAAGCATGAACTCCAGCTTCTACAGCACGAAAATCATTTCCTGTTGCTAAAACCACAGCATCAACACCATTCATAATTCCTTTATTGTGTGTTACTGCTCTAAAAGGTTCTATTTCGGCAATGTTTACTGCTTGAACAAATTTCTCTGCAAACTCTTGTGGATTTTCGATTTTCTTTTCGGCAAGTTCTTCAATTTTGCAAGAAACTTCGGCACGAACAACACAATTCGGAACATAATTGGATAAAATACTCATCACTACTTGAATGTCTTTTTCATCATCTGAAAATTCTGAAAAATTTTGAGCTTCTTCTTTCAATGTTTTTGCAAATTGTTCTAAACATGAGTTTATAAAATTTGCTCCCATAGAATCTTTAGTTTCGAAAGTTGCATGAAGCTGAAAGTAATCTTTTAGTTCGATTGATTTATTTCGAAGTTCAATGTCCAAAATTCCACCACCACGTTTTTGCATATTTTTAGTAATGCTTTCGGTTGCAATGAAGAATTTATTTTTTATTTGAATAAAGAATTTTTCTAACTTCAAGAAATCACCTTTGTATAAAAAGTGAACATGGCCAATTTTTTCTGAGTTTAAAACAGTTGCTTTAAATCCGCCACGAGTTGACCAATATTTGGCCGATTTTGCAGCAGCAGCAACAACTGAGCTTTCTTCAATTACCATTGGAACCGAATAATAATTTTCATTGATAAGAAAATTCGGAGCAATTCCCATTGGTAAATAGAAATTGGTTATGGTGTTTTCAATAAATTCGTCGTGTAATTTCTGCAGACTTTCATCGCTGTTCCAATATTGTTTTATGGTAGCAATGGCATCGGTTGGGTTTGTAAAATATTCAGTAGCAATCCAATTTATTTTTTCTTCTTTGGATAGTTTTGAGAATCCGGCAATAGCGTTGTTCATACTAAAATGATTTAAGCTTGTTTTTTGCAAAGATACGTTTTAGATTTTATTGTTATATTTGGATTTTGATAAATATATAATGACTTGAAATTGCATTTAACATAAAAAAAAGTCGTTATTTCCAAAAAAATCACTAAAATTGAAGTCGTTTTATAATCAAACTAAAATATGATATCAAAAAAATTACTTGTGCTCTTTCTTTTAAGTTGTTTTTCGGTTGTTGCACAACAAAAAATTACGGTTGAAGAAATCTACACAGGCGCTTTTAGAGCCAAAGGAATGGATGAATTACAATCCATGAAAAATACCAATCAATACACAGTTCTTAACTCCGATAGAGCTTCAAGAACACAGCAAATCGATCTTTATGACTTTGCTACTTTAAAGAAAGTTTCGACTTTAATTGATACAAAATCCTACAAAGAACTTGCTGAAGGAATTGATAGTTACACATTCAGTAACGACGAAAAGCAAATTTTAATTGCTAACAATACAGCTCCAATATTTCGTCATTCGTTTACAGCCGATTATTATCTGTACAATCTTACCACTAAAAACCTTACTAAAGTTTTAGAGAAAGTACAAGAACCAACCATTTCTCCAGACGGAACCAAAATTTGTTTTGCAAAAGAAAATAACCTTTTTGTATACGATATTTTGACAAAAGCAATAACTCAAGTCACAACTGACGGAAAGAAAAATGCAATTATTAACGGAATTACCGACTGGGTTTACGAAGAAGAATTTGCCTTTGTAAGAGCTTTCGATTGGAGTGCCGATAGTAAAAAAATAGCTTTCATTAGATTTGACGAAAGTGAAGTTCCAGAATTTTCAATGAATATTTTTCAGAAAAATCTTTATCCAACAGTTGAAACATTCAAATATCCAAAAGCTGGAGAAAAAAATGCGGTGGTTTCGTTACATGTTTATGATGTAAATTCTAAATCTAAAAAAGACATCAATCTTGGGAATTATTCAGATTTCTACATTGCTAGAATGAAATGGACAAACGATGCAAATGTGCTTTCTGCGCAAGTATTAAACCGTCATCAAGATAATTTAGATTTGATTTTTGTAGATGGAACTACCGGAACTGCAAAAGTAGTTTTGAACGAAAAAGACAAAGCATATGTTGATGTAACCGATAATTTGACATTTTTAAAAGACAATAGCTTTATTTGGACATCAGAAAAAGACGGTTTCAATCATATTTATTTATATGACAAAACTGGAAAGTTGAAAAATCAAGTTACCAAAGGAAATTGGGAAGTGACTTCTTACTATGGATTTGACGATAAAACGAAGACAGTTTTTTACCAATCGGTTGAAAATGGTTCTATAGTTAGAGATGTTTACAAGATTTCGCTTGATGGTAAAAACAAAGTAAAACTATCACAACAAGTAGGGACAAACGCTGCGACTTTTAGTCCAGATTTTACTTACTTTATTAATACCTATTCAAGTTCAAAAGTTCCAGCAACGTATACTTTAAACAATTCAAAAGACGGAAAACAAACGCAATCAATTGTTGATAATGTTGCTTTATCTGATAAATTAAAGAAATATGATTTGCCAAATAAAGAGTTTTTCGAGTTAACTACCGAAAAAGGAAACAAGTTAAATGCTTGGATGATCAAACCAAAAGATTTTGATGCAACTAAAAAGTATCCAGTTTTTATGTTTCAATATTCTGGTCCAGGTTCACAGCAAGTAGCTAACCATTGGTTGGATACCAACGATATGTGGTTCATGATGTTGTCTCAACAAGGATATATTATTGCTTGTGTTGATGGTCGCGGAACCGGATTTAAAGGTGCTGCTTTCAAAAAAGTAACTCAAAAAGAACTAGGAAAATACGAAGTAGAAGATCAAATTGATGCTGCAAAAGTTATTGGAAATTATGCCTATGTAGATAAATCTAGAATTGGTATATTTGGCTGGTCTTATGGAGGATTTATGGCAAGCAACTGTATCATGAAAGGTGCTGATGTTTTTAAAATGGCAATCGCCGTTGCACCAGTTACCAATTGGAGATTTTATGATAGCGTTTACACAGAAAGATACATGCAAACGCCACAAGAAAATGCAAGTGGTTACGATGAGAATTCACCAATCAATCACGTGAGTAAATTAAAAGGAAACTTTTTACTAATTCATGGAACGGCTGACGATAATGTACATGTTCAAAATTCTATGCAAATGATTGAAGCGTTAGTTCAAGCCAATAAACAATTTGATTGGGCAATTTATCCAGATAAAAACCATGGAATTTATGGTGGTAAAACTAGAATTCAGTTGTTTAACAAAATGACAAATTTCATTAAAGAAAAATTATAATAAACTAAATAAAACTAAACTATAATACTATGAGTGAAACAGCAGTAAAAACAGGACATCCAAAAGGACTTTGGGTATTATTTGGAACCGAAATGTGGGAACGTTTCAACTTCTACGGAATGCGAGCGATCTTAACATTGTTCTTAGTAAATTCCTTAATGATGAAGGAAGAAGATGCATCATTAATTTATGGTGGATTTTTAGGACTTTGTTATTTAACTCCAATGTTAGGTGGTTTTATTGCCGATAGATTTTTCGGAAACAGAAACTGTATTTTACTTGGTGGATTAATGATGGCTTTAGGACAATTTTTATTGTTTTTTAGTGCAAGTATTTTCGGATCAAATTTAAGTTTGGCTAACATGCTAATGTGGTCAGCATTGGGAATTATTATTTTTGGAAATGGTTTCTTCAAACCAAATATTTCATCAATGGTGGGAAGTTTATACCCAAAACAAGAAAAAAGTAAATTGGATACAGCATTTACCATTTTCTACATGGGAATCAACTTAGGAGCTTTCTTAGGGCAGCTAATTTGTCCAATTGTTGGAGATGTTAAAACTAATGGAGTTAGAGATATTCACGCTTTCAAATGGGGATTTTTAGCAGCTTCAATAGCAATGCTAATTGGAACTGCTGTATTTTATTTTCTTAAAAATAAATATGTAGTTACACCAGAAGGAAGACCTTTAGGAGGATTGCCATCTAAAAATGAAGCAGCAGACTATGAAGAAGGAGAATCTCAAAAAGCAGTTTTTTCTCAAAATGCATTAATTGGTGCTGTCGTTGCTTTCTTCGGATTAGGATTAGTTTTTCATTTTGTATTCGGACAAAACTTCATTTACTCATTAATTTATGCTAGTGGTTTGTCTCTTGCTGGATTAATTATTTCAGATTCATCACTTACAAAAGTAGAAAGAGATAGAATTTTAGTAATTTATATCGTTGCATTCTTCGTAATATTTTTCTGGGCAGCATTCGAACAAGCTGGTTCATCATTAACATTTATTGCAGATAATCAAACCGATAGAAACTTCTTCGGATACAACATGCCACCATCAATGGTGCAAATCTTTAACGGATTATTTGTTGTAGCATTTGCGGTTCCATTCAGTATGTTATGGGATTATTTAAGAAGTAAAGACAGAGAGCCAATTTCGCCAGTAAAACAAGCAGTTGGTTTAGGATTAATTGCTTTAAGTTATTTTATCATCGCTTACAACGTAAAAGATTTAGGTAATGATGGTTTGTTAGCTATCAAATGGTTAATTCTTTTATATTTAATTCAAACTTGTGCGGAATTGTGTCTATCA
>JAIEMH010000393.1 GCA_019752245.1 Flavobacteriaceae bacterium | reverse complement strand
TTTAATCTTTATATTTGTGCTCTTACTTTCATGAAGTATATATTTCTATAAAGTAATAGAATTGGTCCCAAACCTACTATAGAATATGAAGATGAGTTCAACTTCCAATAATTATTTGTTGGATGAAAAGGTTAATTTTTACAAGAAAATATTAAATCAAGTTCCTGATTTAATATTTCAGTTGACTATTTCACCAGAAAATGATTTCTATTTTTGCTTTCTCAACAAGAGGGCCATTTCATTATTTGAAGTTAAAGAATTTGAATTAAGAGGAAACCCAATAGATAGTATATCCAGTAGGATTCATCCAGAAGACAAGGAAGTTTTTTTTGACACGCTTTATAATTCTAAGAGAAAACTTCAACCTTGGACTTGTGAATTTCGACTTGTTACTGCAGTAAAAGGAATTCAATGGTTTAAAGTTGCTGCCAATGTAGAACAAGATTTTAATGGTAACACACAGTTTTATTGCAATTTAACTAACGTAACTTCGGTTAGACAAAGAGAGATTTTGGTGCAAGAATCAGAAACAAGGTACCAGTTTGCTGTTGAAGCATCCAAAAAAGGTATTTGGGATTATAATCTAAAAACAGGAAAGGTATTTTTTTCTAAAGAATCATTAGACATACTTCAATTAAATGAATTTGATGATATCAATACCAATTTGCAATGGGATGATAGAATTCATCCGGACGATTTACAGGATTACTTAGATAATATTGAATCGCATAAAGAAAATAGAACACCTTATTTTGAAAACACTAAGCGTGTATTGGCAAAAGACAATACCTATCGATGGGTTTTAAGTAGAGGAAAGGTTATTGATCGCGATGCAAACGGTTGTCCAATTCGAATTATTGGCACACACAGTGATGTAACATCTAACAAAGAAAAAGAGCTAGAATTGCTTGGTAACTTAGATATTATAATTGAGCAAAATAACCGATTGCTGAATTTTGCACACATAGTTTCACATAATTTAAGGTCGCATACTGGAAATTTCAAAATGTTATTAAATATTTTTGATGAATCTGATGATGTAATTAGTCGAGACGAATGCATTACTTATTTAAAAACTACTTCTAATGCGCTTTCAGAAACAATAGATCATCTTAAAGAACTTGTTGATATACACAGTACTATTATTCATAAAAAGGAGGATTTAAATCTTAATGTGTACTTAAATCAAACTCTTGAGGTTTTGAGCAAGGAGATCAAAGATAGTAACGTTACAATTGTTAATAAAATTGATGAAAAAGATACTATAAATTTTAATCCAGCTTATCTAGAAAGTTTATTTTTAAACTTTACAACCAATGCCATAAAATATTCGCATCCCGAACGGAATCCTGAAATAAGTTATTCTTCTTCAAGAGAAAATGGAAAGCTTGTTTTGCTAATTAGAGATAACGGATTGGGTATTGATTTAGAAAAACACGGTGAAAAACTATTTGGAATGTACAAGACGTTTCATAAAAATTCTAACGCTAGAGGTATAGGTTTGTTTATTACCAAAAACCAAATTGAGTCTATGGGCGGTACAATAGAGGTAGAGAGCAAAGTAAATGTTGGAACAACTTTTAAAATAAATTTTAATGAAGAAGTTTAATAATATTTTTGTTGTTGATGATGATTTAGTTTATCATTTTATTATAAAAAAGTTATTTTCTAAATGCAATATTGATGTCAATACAAGTTATTTTTTTAATGGATTAGAAGCTATTGATGACTTAAAAAATAAAGTAGCAACAGGCAACGTACCCGATTTAATATTATTGGATATAAACATGCCTGTTTATGACGGTTGGCAGTTTCTAGAGGAATTTAGAAAACTAAAGCAAAATTTAACTAAAGATATAACGGTTTATTTAGTTAGTTCTTCCAATGATATTTCTGATCTTAATAAGTCGAAATTGTATCAAGATGAGGTGAAGAAATATTATTATAAACCCATGACACAAGAAGATTTCGAGACCATATTTATTCATGGTTAATGTTATAAATAAAAAATGGTACGCATTGCGTACCATTTTTTTTATATAAAATCGAGAAATTATTTTGCAATATTTACAGCTCTAGTTTCTCTGATAACAGTAATTTTAACTTGACCAGGATACGTCATTTCAGTTTGAATTTTTTGTGATATTTCAAACGATAAATTAGATGCCATGTCATCGCTAACTTTTTCGCTTTCTACAATAACACGTAGTTCACGACCAGCTTGAATAGCATAAGCGTTTTTAACACCGTTAAATCCAAAAGCAATTTCTTCAAGGTCTTTTAAACGTTGGATGTATGAATCTAATACTTGACGACGTGCGCCAGGTCTAGCTCCAGAGATAGCATCACACACTTGAATAATTGGCGAAATTAAATATTTCATTTCAATCTCGTCGTGATGCGCACCAATGGCGTTACAAACTTCTTCTTTTTCACCATATTTTTCAGCCCATTGCATACCTAATAATGCGTGAGGTAAATCACTTTCTGCATCTGGCACTTTACCAATATCGTGAAGTAAACCAGCGCGTTTAGCAAGTTTTACATTCAATCCTAATTCGGCAGCCATAATTCCGCAAAGTTTTGATACTTCTCGAGAGTGTTGCAATAGGTTTTGTCCATAAGAAGAACGGTATTTCATTCTTCCTACAACTTTTATTAATTCTGGATGTAATCCGTGAATTCCTAAATCAATTACAGTTCTTTTACCAACTTCAATGATTTCATCATCAATTTGTTTGGTAGTTTTAGCAACCACTTCTTCAATTCTAGCTGGGTGAATACGCCCATCAGTAACTAATTTGTGCAATGCCAAACGAGCTATTTCTCTTCGTACTGGATCGAAACATGAAAGAATAATAGCTTCTGGAGTATCGTCTACAATGATTTCAACGCCAGTAGCAGCTTCAAGAGCGCGGATGTTTCTACCTTCACGACCAATAATTCTACCTTTAACATCGTCGGATTCAATGTTGAATACAGAAACACAATTTTCTACAGCTTCTTCAGTTCCAACACGCTGAATGGTATTGATAATTACTTTTTTAGCTTCTTGTTGCGCTGTAAGTTTAGCTTCTTCAATCGTATCTTGAATGTGCGACATTGCCTTGGTTTTAGCTTCGGCTTTTAAGCTTTCTACTAATTGTTCTTTAGCTTCTTCTGCAGATAGACCTGAGATTACCTCAAGTTGTTCTACTTGGCTTTTGTGCATTTTCTCTATTTCTACATGCTTTTTGTCTAAAGCCTCAATTTTAGAGGTGTACTCTAGTGTTTTTGCTTCGAAATCGTCGTTTACTTTTTTAGCTTTTGATAATTCGCTAGAAACTTGAGATTCTTTATCTCTAATTCTTTTTTCAACCTCGGCTAATTTTTTGTCTTTGGCTAAAATTTCCTTTTCGTGTTCAGATTTTAATTCAAGGAACTTTTCTTTTGCTTGAAGTAATTTGTCTTTTTTAGTGTTTTCTCCTTCTAAGTTGGCATCTTTTAATATTGATGCTGCTTCTTTCTTGGCGTTTTTAATAAGGTTGGAAACGTTACTTTTTTCAAGCATTTTTGCTATGGCAAAACCTCCAGCAATTCCAACTATTATTCCGATAATTATTGATACTATGTCCATGGTTGTGTAAAAAAATTTATATATAAAAAAACCTACATTAATTGCTTGAATAAACTCGTAAGGACAAGTTTTGAGCTAACTCGCTGTTCAAGTTTCCCAACTGAATGGGCTTACTATAGAAGCGAAGATTTACTCATTTTAATTTGTTAGTGTTGAGTTTACCAAAAATGAACTAATGTAGGCAGTATTTTTAGTTTATTTAAAAGAACGTGTTTTTTTGTTACTTATTATTTATTGAGATAGTCGTCTAATATAGTATTAATTTTACTCAGTCGCTCTATTGATTCTGTTCCGTCAATTGCATTTTCAACGTTTTTTTGTTCTAACTGTGATGCAAATTGTAAGGCGCACATGGCTAAAACATCTTGTTTATCGCGAACAGCATAATTTTCTTCAAATTGCTTAATCATTATATCAATTTTCTTAGAAGCGCTTCTCATTGCTTCTTCTTGCGACATGTTAACCGTTAACGGATAAACTCTGTCGGCAATTGATATCTTAATTTTAAGCTTTTCATCCATATATTTAATCTGCTAGCTGTGCTATACAATAATCAATTTCACGAATTAATGAATTTATTTTAAGCTTTGTATCTCTTTTATAATCTTCACTGCCCAATAATGAATTGGTCATTTTTAATGATTCAAAATCTTTTTTTAGCGTTGTTACTGCTGTATTTTGATTTTGAATTGTTGTGGCAGAAATGTTTAATTCTTGTTGCAATGCTTGATTCTTTTGTTCTAAATTGTTTATCTTTAAAAACAATTTTTGAATTTTAGTTTCAAGAGTATCAATTATTTCCGCAATTTCACTCATCTATGACAATATTCATTACTTAATCTTACAAATTTATAATTCCTAATCTATTAAAGCAATATTTTTAATGAAAAATTGAAAATATTTTTTGTTTAATTCCTAATATTTTGTTTAATAGTTAGTTATCAATAAGATTTCAATTTTATTTTTCAACTTATAAAGTTTTTTATATTTTAGCCAAAAACCTAGAAACTATGAAATTTCTACCATTTATTTTACTATTCGCCTTTTTTATGACGGCTCAAAATCAATATCCCAAAAATGATTTTAGACTGCCATTAGATATCCCAATGCAGTTGTCTGGAAACTTTGGTGAACTTCGTCCCAATCATTTTCATGCTGGTTTTGACTTTAAAACCAATCAAAGAGAAGGTTTAAATGTTTATGCGGCTTGTGATGGATATATTTCTAGAATTAAAATTTCTAATGCAGGTTATGGAAAAGCAATTTATATAACGCATGCCAATGGTTACACAACCGTTTATGGCCATCTTCAAAAGGCTGTAGGATTTATTCAAGATAAAATTATAGCCTTGCAATATGCCGAAAAATCTTATGAAATTGAGGCGTTCTTTAAGCCTGGCGAATTGGTTGTCAACAAAGGCGATATTATTGCACTTTCTGGAAATACTGGTGGATCAGAAGGACCACATTTGCATTTTGAAATTAGAGATAATAAAACCGAAAAAATTATCAATCCGTTGTTGTTTGGATTGGAGCTGAAAGATACTAAAAAGCCTATTGTTTCTAGCTTAATGGCTTATCCTATAGATGCAACGTCTGTTGTAAATCAATCTAAAAGACCTGTTGTTGTGAACTTGTCGTTGCAGTCTGACGGAACTTATTTGTCTGAAACTGTTTTGGCGACTGGAAGAATAGGTTTCGGAATAAGTGCTACCGATTCTGATAATGTTTCCTACAATCCAAACGGAACTTATAAAACCCAATTGTTTAGCAATGGTAAACCTGTTTTTGGTTTTTTGTTTGACGAAATGGTTTTTGACGAAGCGCGATATGTAAATGCTTTTATTGATTATGAACGTTACAAAAAAATGCGACAAAGAGTTCAAAAATTGTTCATGAAGCAACCATTCAATTGGAGCAATATTAGACAAAATTCTGAAAATGGAATTTTTAATGTAACTCCAAATTTTACTGGAATTCAAAGAGTTGAAGTTTCTGATTTTTATGATAACAAAACAATTATATCTATTCCGGTAGTATATTCGTCGCAACCCTCATTGATTTCTGAAGTACCAAAAACGACCAAATATTTTGTGAAAGCAAAATCAGATTCTAATTTTGAAAAAGAAAATGTATCGGTTTATTTTCCGGCTGGAACGTTCTATGATGATTTTTATTTAAATTTTGACGTTAGAAATAAAATCTTGTATTTGCATGAAGACATTGTTCCAGCTCATAGCAATTTTACAATAGAATTTGAAGATAAAATTTCTACCGATGAGCAAAAAAAGAAAATGTTTATTGCCACCGTAAACGGAAATAAATTAGGATACCTCACAACAAAACTAACAGGTAGTACGTTTTCTTGTAAAACAAAAACATTGGGACAATTTACTTTAGCCAAAGATACAGCGGCACCAAAAATCACAATTTCTAAACCTATTGAAGGTAAGTGGATTACGGCTCAAAAAAGTATTAGTCTTACAATTTCAGATGATTTGTCTGGAGTTAAAAGCTATAACGGATACTTAAATGGTGAATGGGTTTTGTTTGAATACGAATCAAAATTAAAACGATTGACACATGTTTTTGACGATAGTTTGTTGTTGGAAGGTGCCAATAAATTGAAAGTAGTTGTTACCGATAATGTTGGAAATTCTACTATCTTTGAAACTCAGTTTAATAGAAGTCAAAAAAAATAATATCTCTTGAAAGCAAAAAATAAAATTATATTCCTCCTTTTTTTTCTATTTAGTTTAGTTTCTGTAGCGCAAACTGCAAAAGTAACAGGAGTTGTTTTAGACGAAAATAAAAACCCTGTTGAAGGTGTAAATGTTAGTTATCAAAGTAAGTCGGCAGTTACAAATAACAACGGATTTTATGTTATAGAAATTCCTGCTAATAAAAAAGTGGTTTTGGTTTATACACACGTTGCTTTAAAAAGTATTACTGCTACATTTGAGTTAAAACCTTTGGAAGTTTTAGATTATAATCCTGTAATGAATGGTAAAAACGAGCAGTTAGATGATGTTGTAATTACCAATAATAAAAAGAGAGTTCAAGGAATAATTAGCATTGACACTGAAGTTGTTAAAAGAATCCCGAGTTTATCTGGTGGAATTGAAGGTGTTATCAAAACATTGCAAGGAGTAACTTCTAACACGGAGTTGAGTTCTCAATATTCTGTTAGAGGTGGAAGTTATGATGAAAACCTTATTTATGTAAACGAAGTCGAAATTTATCGTCCGTTTTTAGTTCGTTCAGGGCAAC
>JAIEMH010000319.1 GCA_019752245.1 Flavobacteriaceae bacterium | reverse complement strand
TTAATGAGGCTAAATATGCTTTAAAAATAAACTATCTTCCTAATGACACTCTTGTTTTAAAAGATCCTTTAGAGAGAAAAGTTTTTCATGCGATAGAAAAAGCAATTTCTAACGATGGAACATCTAGAATATCGGCTTGAACCCATTCTATTTTAGAGAACAAATTGGATTTTTTATACAAATCAAAAAGTAATTTTGTTTTTGTAATATAATTTGAATTTCGATAGAGAGCACGAACTTGCGTTTCGTCATTTTCTATTAAATGAAGAAGTAAATGTGCACCAACTAATCCTGTTCCGCCTGTGACTAATACCATTTTGTAAAGATAGGGTTTAAGAAATAAGTTTAAAAGTTTAATGGTTTAAAAGTTTAAAAGGAGCTTAGATTGAAATCAATTTTTTTAGGTAAGACAAAACCTATTTAGCCCTGATTGAAACGGTAGCTCGCGATTTTTTTTCGCGACTACAAGTGTAAAGCAGGAATTACCATTGCTGATAAAGCCCAAGCCAATCGCTTCTAAATATTGAAATTTAATTTTGAAATTGTCATTGCCGCTGACTTTCGTTATATTTGCGCAAATTATAATTTTACAATGAAGAATTTAGTAGAAGAATTGCAATGGCGCGGATTGGTTCATGATATTATGCCAGGAACCGAAGAGCAACTTTTAAAAGAAATGACTACGACGTATATTGGATTTGATCCAACAAGTGATTCGTTGCATATTGGAAGTTTGGTGCCAATTATTTTATTGGTTCATTTAGAAAAATTTGGTCATAAACCTATTGCTTTGGTTGGTGGCGCAACTGGTATGATTGGTGATCCTTCTGGAAAAAGTGACGAAAGAAACTTGCTAGACGAAGCTACTTTAGAGAAAAATGTTGCTGGAATAAAAGCAGTTTTATCTCGTTTTTTAGATTTTAATTCGAAAGAAGCAAATGCGCCAATTTTAGTAAATAATTACGATTGGATGAAGGATTTTTCGTTTATAAATTTTGCTCGCGATGTTGGTAAACGCATCACGGTGAACTATATGATGGCGAAAGATTCGGTAAAGAAACGTTTGGCTGGTGACGGCGAAGGAATGAGTTTTACTGAATTTACTTATCAATTAATTCAAGGTTATGATTTTCATCATTTGTATAAAGCGCACAACTGTTTGTTGCAAATGGGCGGAAGCGACCAATGGGGAAATATTACAACTGGAACTGAATTAGTGCGAAGAATGAATGGTGAAGGAGCAAAAGCTTATGCCATGACTTGTCCGTTAATTACAAAAGCTGATGGTTCTAAATTTGGAAAATCAGAAGGCGGAAATGTATGGTTGACTGCTGATAAAACTTCGGTTTATAAATTTTACCAATTTTGGCTGAACACGACTGATGTTGATGCTGAAAAATACATTAAGATTTTCACGTTTTTAGATAAAAATACAGTTGATGCTTTGATTGCAGAGCACAATGAAACTCCGCATTTGAGAGTTTTACAAAAACGTTTGGCAGAAGAAGTAACAACATTTGTACACGGAAGCGAGCAATTAGTGAAAGCTGTGGAAGCATCGAAAGTGCTTTTTGGAAATCCAACTATGGAGGATTTAAAACAACTGGATGAAGCAACATTTCTAGAAGTTTTTGAAGGTGTGCCACAAGCAGAAATTGCAATTTCTGATGTAGAAATTGGAATTGGAATTGTAGATGTTTTAAATGAAAAATCAGGTTTTTTTAAATCGAATGGTGAAGCTAGAAGAGCTTTGACTGCTAATTCTATTTCGGTAAATAAAACTAAAGTTACAGAAGAATTTGTATTGTCATTGAAAGATTTAATAAACAATGAATTTGTATTATTACAAAGTGGAAAGAAAAATTATTTTGTTTTGAGAGTTGTTTAAAACAAAAATGGAATAGTATTAAGAGACGCATTTTGGTGCGTCTTTTTTTATTCTCTAAAGTTAATTTCCATTTTGTTGGATGTGAATCGTCCTTCAATAAAATTCTCATCCTTCTTAATCTTTACATGTTCTTCGGGTGAAAGTGAATTTTCACGATTGGATTTGTCTAAAAATAAGGAAAGTTCAATTTCGAATTTGTCTTTTTCATCTAGATAAAATTCTTTGTCGTCTATTTTGTAGTAGCGTTCTTTATTCCAATTTGTAGATATTTCAAATTCTTTACTTTCGTTGGGGTTAAGTTTTGTAATAGATTGGATGAGTTTTTGATTTTTGTAAATCCACGTATAATCAGTACTTGTTCCTCCATTTTTTTTATATGTTTCAATGATTTTTTGGTACTCTTCTATAAATTTCTTTGAAATTTCATCTATTTGTTTACTCCTTTTTTCAGTATCTGTTTCATCTTCAATTTCATCTTGTTTGGGATGTATTTTTTCGTAAAACGGACCGTCTACATCTTCAAAAATTCCATTTTGATAGATTTTATATACAGGAAATAAAGTCATAGAACTAGCCGAATGTGCAATCAATGAATTTGGAATCAAGAAAAAAGAAATTTCTTTATTTGTTAAATTCTTAATGTGGTATTTGATGGTAAATTTCCTTTTTTTTGATGATAAGTCTTTAGAAGTAATAGAATCAATTTGAACTTCAATTTGTGCAGAAGCTGAAAAAGTAATTAAAAATATCAAGAAGTAAAGTAGTCGCATAAACATCATTTGAATTAACAATAACGAAAATAATTCAAATAAATTATAGCACCATCAAGTTGCATCCACGAATGTCAGAATTATCGAATCTTCCTAAAACTTCAAAGGAGTTGTTGGGATATTTTTTGCCTAAATCTTGTGTGGCGATAAAAGAACACGAATTGATGTTTGCTAAATCAATAACATTAATTCCTCCGGTTTTTCCTGTTTCTATATATGATAAAGCATCTTCGGTATCTCGAATTAAAATGCTCATCCAATTGGGACATTCAAAAATTCCGTTGCCTAATGAATAGGCTTGCGATAATAATTCGGTCATTCCATATTCAGAATGAATACTAGAAACACCAAAGCCATTGCATAGTAATTCGTGCAATTCTTCTCGAATAATTTCTTTGCGTTTGCCTTTCATACCACCAGTTTCCATGATGATAGTATTCTTTAATTGAAATTTTTGTTGTTCAATTAAATCCAATAAAGCATAAGTAACTCCAATTAAAATAACATTTTGACCAGAAGCGTCCAATTCGACCAACTTAGCTATTAATTCGTCATAATTGTTCAAATAAAAGCCGCTGTTTTCGTTATTAGAAAGCTCAATTAAATCTTTTACCATATAGATTAAAGACGAACCAGAGCGTTCTAAATAGGATGGAAGCAAGGCTAAAACTGCATAGTTTTCTATGTTTCCATAAAATTCTGAAAAAGCATTTCTATAACTTTCTTCGTATAGTGTAACATCTGTAATAAGATGTTTGCTGGTAATCATTCCTGTTGTTCCGCTACTTGTAAAAGTTTCTTGAATAGGTTCGGTAGAAGAAAGAACATCATGACTTTTAAAAAACTGAATGGGTAAAAAAGGAATTTGTTGTAATGACTTAACGCTTCCTTTTTCGACATTCAACAACTCACAGAATTCACGATACACTTGATTGTTTTCGTATTGAAAACGAAAAACTTTAAGTGCAATTTTTTCAAATTGTTTTTGACTGGAAATCGTGAAAATATCTTGAGGCGTAATCATTTTTATGGTTTCTAGATCAATCCAAAATTTTCTATAATGAATGAATGCAAAAGTAATGAAAATAAAAAAGCTCCAACGTTAATTGGAGCTTTCTGTTATAATAAAAAATTAATTATTCAATAACTAATTTTCTTGTTGCTGTATTTCCTTCTTCAGAAATTTTAACCATATAAACACCAGAAGTAAGACTGTTTACATTAATAGCTGATTCTGCAGTTGTAGTATTTAAAACTTGTTTTCCTAATACGTCAAAAACAGTCACTGTTCTTTCTGCATTAGCATTTGTGTTGATGTAGAAAATACCATTTTTAACTGGATTAGGGAAAATTGACAAACCAGCTATAGAGTTTTGGTTAGTTTTAAGAGTAAGTCCAGTTACATCAGCCCATGTTGCGCCAACTTTAATTTCATCAATTTCAGCTTTTGGCGTAGCACTTGAATTTCTCAAACATACAGATGCAAAAGCAGTAAATGTTGATGTTCCAGAATTATTTGTTACTGTTGTTGCTGGCTCTGCTGCTCCTAGGCTTGTTGGGTTTACCCATAATGAAGCTACAGTTGGTGCTGTTGATCTGTCAAATTTTACAACCACTAAATATGTTGTTCCAAAATTTAAATCTACTGCGTTTTCTGAATATGTAACTGTTCCTGTTGAAATATTTGAAATATTCAATCTATAATTTGCTCCTGAGTTACTTGATACTATTCCTAATCTACCTCCTAAACTGGTTACAGAACCTCCAGAAGTAGAGCCAAAACTCATGAAATATCCATTTGCTGAAGCTGTTGCAGATAATTGAGTGTTATCTATTACATTAATAAGTAATGAATAATATAGTGCGTTTGCAGTTGATGAAGTAAAGCCTCTATTTATATCTCTTGGCGTTGAAGTATTTGAACCTGGTAATAATATTTTATTTCCAGTAGAAGCTGCTATTCCAGTATAACTTAAATTTCCAGTTTGAACGTCTATCGTTCCGGTTCCAGTAGTTGCGGTATTGCTATGAGTGAACCAATTGTTAGATCCAACTGGGTCAGTAGCGACAGCTAAATTTCCTCCAACATTACCAGGTACGGTGTAATTAAATCCTTCATACATGATTGTTTGTCCAAAAGAGAAACTTGTTAAAGCAATAAGCAATAAAGAGTAAATTTTTTTCATATTTTTTTTAAATAAAATTTTAGACGACAAAGATAATGACTATTTTAATAAATAAAAATAATCAAAGTAAAAAAATAGTTAACAATACAGATATTTAACTATCTGACAATTAATTTTCTAGTAGCACTTGTGTTACCTTCTTCTATCTTGATGATGTAAATACCAGGAGAAAGAGATGCAATGTTAAGTTCTCTAGAAGTTAAAACAGTTTGTAGTACTTTTTTTCCTAGTACGTCAAATATGGTAATTTGCTTATCTTCATTAGATTTAGAAGAAATATAAATTTTACCATTACTAACAGGGTTAGGATAAAAGTTTAGCCCTTCAATAGTGTTTTCTTGCACTTTTGATTGTTGTTTTCCGTCTTGAGCGAAGGCACTTGTGGTGCAAAGGCAAAGGAAAAAAAGTATAGTATAAAAGTAATTTTTTGTCATGAGTACAATTTGGTTAAAACAAATATATAAATATTATTTCAAATACAATGCCAAAAACAAAAAAAATCCCTCTAATTTGAGGGATTTTTAACACTATATAAGAACTTTCTTTATTGTATAAGATTCACGCCACCAACATTAGCCCAACTTCCTTGAGTTAATACTGCTCCAGTAGCTGTTGTGCTTGTTGTAAACTGTCCTGCTGGAAAAGAAACTACAATTGCACCTGTAGCTCCAACCGGTGTTGTCTGAGCTGTGTTAGTAATCTTAACATTTGTCAATTTAATTTTTGAACCATTAACCTGATTATTGTTAGTAGTTGCATCCTGAATTTTTACTGCTGCACCATTGTAAGTAGTTCCAGCTTCAGTATATGCACCATAACCATCGATTACTATGTTGTCAAAGTCTCCGTTTCCTTCTCTTTTGAACTGGAATGCATCAACTTGAATATCACCTGCAACTTCTGGTGTACATCCTGTTGCTTTTTTCAAAGTGATTTTTGTAACTTTTGGTCCGAAAGAATTGTTGTTAAGAGATGCTTCAACTTCTACACCAAAGTTTCCTTTAGTTACTTGGTAAGCATACCAGTTTGTGTTCAATTGACCTCTCCATCCATCTTGCCAGTCGAAAGCATCATCATAATTTCCGTAAGAAATAGCGTTAGTTAAACTTACAGTTCCACCATAAAATTCGAAACCGTCATCAGCACCTTTGTAAGATACCAAGTGGTCTAAAGTTGTTCCTGATCCAACAGAATAGAAAGAAAATCCGTTTAATTCTTTAGTTCCGTCTGCAAGTTTTGAACCTGCATATTCTACTCTCACGTAGTTTAATGAACCACCATTGTGAGTAGCATTTGTTCCACCATAAGGCAAAGCATTTCCGTCTTCTGAAGTTGAAGTTGTAGCACCACCAACAGCAGTTATTGGAGCATCACCATACATTATGATTCCACCCCAAGATCCAGGAACTCCAGATGACTCTGTAAATATAACTGGCTGAGTTTCTGTACCGTTTACAATTAGTTTACCTCCGTTAAGCACTACAAGAGCATTATCTCCATTAGCTTTAGTACATGTAATTGTTGAACCTGCATCAAATGTTACAGTTACTCCTGAAGCAATTTTTACAATTCCTTTTAATGTGTAGTTTCCAAATGCGTAAGTGGTATTTGTTGTAATTGTACCTGTAATTTGTCCTGTAGCTGGTACAACTGCTTTAGTTTCATCATCACTGCTTGAACATCCTGTAAAGATTGAGCCAATAATTGCCAAACCTAAAATTAATTTTTTCATGTGCTTTTTGTTTTAGTTGTTTTAATTTCTTGAGCAAATTTACATTATGAATTTTCTTAAGGAGTTATCTAAATATTATAATAAAGTTATCATAAGTCTATAAGAATATGAAGTTAGTGTTAAGTATGAATTTTTGTTTAACATAAAAAAAGCCGCTTATTAGAGCGGCTTTTTCTACTTAAATGTATGTTGATTAAAATGTGTATCCTAGGTTTAAAGAAAAACCTATTCCTCTTTTGTAATCTGATAATATTTTTGAACTTTCTACAAATGCTGCTTGATTTTTACTTCCTAATTCAAATTTTACTTTAGGATT
>JAIEMH010000397.1 GCA_019752245.1 Flavobacteriaceae bacterium | reverse complement strand
AAGGAAACAGTGTCCACTCTGTAAATCTCCTCCTTCAATATTCACATTAGGAGAATATTTTGATTAAATTATGACAAATTTTGATCAGAAAATAAACTTCCCAGCTGATCTAAGTAGATACTAGGGGTTAGAATTAGAAAAAAGAAAGTTATTAAAATCCATCTATTTTAATAAAGAAGTTAAGATTAATTTGCTTTTTATAAAATTCCCATCAGAATTTCTTTACTTATCAAATAAATGATATTAGTAAGATTTTAAAATAAATATTTCTATTATTAGCAAAATCGTCTGCAAAACTTCCGTCACCACGATGACAATCACTAAACAAAATAAACTTATCCGAATTGGTAAATTGAATTCGTTTCGCTTGTTTGTAGGCTCGTGTTAATCGAGTTTGTGATGACATAAGGATAAATTTACTTGATAAAGATATAAATTTTATACCATTTCAAGTCTCATTTCCATTTGTTCTTCAATTGCATTCCAAAGTCCGATTCGTTTTTCTAAAGCTTGTACAGAAACTTCTTCAACTTCTTTCCATTTTTGTTCAGAATTACCGCAAAGCTCTATTACCATTTGCATTGCCATTGGTCCGTGCTCATCTGTGTCGAGTTCAATGTGACGTTCAAAATAGTAAATCAATTTTGATAAATCTGTTTCTGGAAAGTTATTCTGAAAGTTTTTCAAGATTTCGGTAAACATATTCGGAATTAAATCTTCTCTTCCAAAAGTAAATGCTGCAGCAATTTTGTGAGCTTTTCCTTCTTCAATTACACGAAAAGTGAAATCTAAAAATGCTTTCACATTTGGATGTAAATCACTTTGTTTAATAGAAACAAAAATATTTTGGGTAGCTTTTACATTGATTAAAAAATCATGAATTGGTGTAGTTTTTGCTCCACATTGCTCCATAGCATCAATATACATTTCAAAATGACTTTGGCGTGTACCATTGAAGGCTATATCGGTTTCTTCTGCAACGACAATTTCGTTAATCAAGTAGCGAATTTCAGGATTTCCTATTGGTAACCAAGGTGTTGTAGTACAAGTTAATTTATTCTGTAGTGCTTTTAATAAAGACATAAAGTCCCAAACGGCAAATACATGGTTTTCTAAGAAAGTATGCAAATCATCAATAGTTTTTACTTTTTCGTATAACGAATGTTGTAATAATTGATTTTTTTGAGACTGAATACTAGTATTTATTTTTTCAATATTCATGGCAGTTTTTTTAATTATATACGAATTTAATGCTCCTATTGGATGTAATAAATTCTACACAAATGTAAAAAAGCTCCTCGAATGTGAGAAGCTTTTTATATCAATTTTATTTATTGTTTAATTAAGTTTCGTTACCTGAGGTTCTCGATGGTAACGAAATTTAATCTATTATTTAAACGCTGGAATTCCAGTAATATCTGCACCAGTAATTAACAAGTGAATATCGTGTGTTCCTTCATAAGTAATTACAGATTCTAAATTCATACTGTGACGCATGATAGAATATTCTCCTGTAATTCCCATTCCACCTAGAATTTGGCGTGCTTCACGAGCGATGTGAATTGCCATATCAACATTATTTCTTTTTGCCATCGAAATTTGAGCAGTAGTAGCTTTTCCTTCATTACGCAAAACTCCTAATCTCCAAGTAAGTAACTGTGCTTTAGTGATTTCAGTAATCATTTCTGCCAATTTCTTTTGTTGTAATTGTGTTCCAGCAATTGGTTTGTCGAACTGAATTCTTTCTTTTGCATAACGCAAAGCCGTGTCATAACAATCCATTGCTGCTCCAATTGCACCCCAAGCAATTCCGTATCTTGCAGAATCCAAACACATCATTGGAGCTCCAAGACCAGATTTTCCTGGCAATAAATTTTCTTTAGGAACTTTTACGTTATCAAAAATCAATTCGCCTGTAGCACTTGCACGAAGCGACCATTTGTTGTGCGTTTCTGGAGTTGTAAAACCTTCCATACCACGTTCCACAATTAATCCGTGAATTCTTCCTGATTCGTCTTTTGCCCAAACTACAGCAACATCTGCAAAAGGAGCATTGGATATCCACATTTTGGCTCCATTCAATAAATAATGGTCACCCATATCTTTAAAGTTTGTAGTCATTCCACTTGGATTCGAACCATGATCTGGTTCTGTCAATCCGAAACAGCCCATGAATTCTCCTGTTGCTAATTTTGGCAAATATTTCATTCTTTGCTCTTCGGTTCCAAATTTCCATATTGGATACATCACTAATGAAGATTGAACCGATGAAGTTGAACGAACACCAGAATCACCTCTTTCAATTTCTTGCATAATTAATCCATAAGAAATTTGGTCTAATCCTGCACCACCATATTCTTCAGGAATATAAGGTCCAAAACCACCAATTTCTCCCAAACCTTTAATGATTTGTTTAGGAAATTCAGCACGTTGCGCATAATCTTCAATAATCGGAGAAACTTCGCGTTTCACCCAAGCACGAGCAGAATCGCGTACTAATTTATGTTCTTCTGTTAGCAAATCGTCTAACAAGTAATAATCTGGAGCTTGAAATAAATCTGGTTTCATATTATTGTATATTGTAATGTTTTATATTGTATATCGATTTTACGAAAACGTTTGCAAAGTTATGAAAACATATTTAAGAAATTGTTCAACGTTTGTTATTTTTTGAAGCTATTTCCAGCTTTCCGCTCTATCTTTTCCTTTTTAAAGAAAAAAGAAAAAGGATGCCGCTACTATCTGGGCTAGGGCTACATCTTTAAATAGAAATCTTTCGTAAGATTGATGTAATCGTCAGTATATTCGTGACGGTTGATTTCAATAACCAATTCGTCTGCTGTTAAAACAGAAAGTTCGTAACGTTTAAAAGCCAATAAACTTCTAACAATCGGTGTAGTATGTGAGCCTTTTACACGAGTAACTTTTACTGGAAAAAGTTCTACTTCGGCACATAAATCTATAAATCGTTCTTCTTCTTTAAAAGGAATGATTACAGCAAAAATTCCGTTTTCAGATAACAGTAAATCGGCTGCTTCAATTAAATCTTCAAATGGTAAAGCGTCTTGAAAACGTGCTAAATCTCTTTGAGCTGAATTAGTTTTAAAATCTTCCGAATAAAATGGTGGATTTGAAATTATGATATCATATTCATCTTCGGGTTCATCAACAAATTCATCTAAACCAGCGTGAAAACAAAATAATCGATCACTCCAAGGTGAGTTTTCAAAATTTTCTACACATTGTTCGTAGGCTTCTTCATCAATTTCTAAAGAATCAATTTGTTCGGCATAACTTCTTTGTGCAAGCATTAAAGATAAAATTCCAGTTCCAGCTCCAATATCCAAAACCGAAAACGGATTATTATCAATTGGGCACCATGCGCCAAGCAAAACGCTATCTGTGCCTATTTTCATAGCACATTTGTCTTGTTGAACGGTAAATTGTTTGAATTGAAACAAAATGATTTTTGATTTAAGAATTCTGAAAATTGTGTCTAAAAACTACAAATACATTTCAACAAGTCCTTCTGGCAAATCCATTATAACTTTTTTGTTTTCTCGATCGATTTTAACCAAAAATTGGTCAATCATCGGAACAAGAATTTCCACATTTCCATTTATAACTTCGAAAAGTGGTTGTGCCGAAGTATCGTTTATAGAAACAATTTTACCGAAAACACCTAGACGTTGGTCTTCAATTTCAAATCCTATAACTTCGTGAAAATAAAATTTGTTGCCTGTAAGTTTTGGCAACATCTTTAAAGGTAGATAAACTTCGCAGTTTATAATTTCATCGGCTTGTTCTTCATTATCAACATCTTCAAATTTAACTCTAAGAAAGTCATTTTTATGTAGTGAAGAATTTTCAATAAAAAATGGAACCAAATTTTTGTTGAATTCAACAAAAATCGATTCCATATTTTCATATAACTCGGGTTCGTCCGTGTCTAAATAAACAAGAACTTCTCCTTTGAAACTAAATTTCTTCGCGATTTTGCCTAGATAGAAACAATCTTCTTTACGCATTATCGCTAGTTATTAAGCTTCTGTCTCTTCGCTTGCAGGAGCTTCAGTTTCAGCAACTACTTCAGTAGTGTCTTCAGCAACTACTTCAGTTACTTCCTCAGCTTTTGCAGCTTCAACAGCAGCATTTATTCTTTTTTCGTTAGCGGCTTTTTCAGCTTTTAACGCTTTAGCTCTAGCTTCAGCTTGTTTTTTTGTCAATCCTTCTTTTTTAGCATCAACTTTTCCAGCCTTTTCATCAATCCAAGCAGTTAATTTTGCATCGGCTTGTTCTTGAGTTAAAGCACCTTTACGAACTCCACCATCAAGGTGATGTTTCAATAAAGCACCTTTGTAAGAAAGAATTGCTCTTGCAGTATCTGTTGGTTGTGCGCCATTGTGTAACCATTGAACAGCTTGGTCAAGGTTTAAATCAATAGTAGCAGGATTTGTGTTTGGATTGTAAGTTCCTAATTTTTCAAGAAATTTACCATCTCTTTTTGAACGAGCATCAGCTGCTACGATCCAGTAAAAAGGTTTTTGTTTTTTACCGTGTCTTTGTAATCTAATTTTTACTGACATAATCTTGTGATTAAATTGTGAGGTTCTCGACCTCGATTAATTAAGGCTGCAAAGATATAAAACTTTTTCGTTCAAACTAATGCTTATCAAAAAAATAGTTTTATTTCATTTTTAGTTAAAAAAACTATGTCAATTCAGTAAAAAAACTATTTTTGTAGTTGTAATTAAAAGTTTAAAATGAAAAAATTAATTTCCCTTATCGTAATTTTAGTGGCATTTAGTTCTTGTCAAGAAGAAGTTAAGTTTAATAACCCAGGTTTTCAAGCTTACAGAGATGGTGTCTTGTTTAGAGGGATAGATGTAAAAGCATATAAGTCTAGCAGTGGAGCTATTTCAATTGTGGCTCTAGCTCAAGACGAAGAAGTAGATATTGATATTGCAAATTCTACTTTAGGAACCTACTATTTTGGCACTACAAATTTGAATACTATGGCGTCTTATCTTTCATCTTTCAATGATGTTAGTCTTGCTTATGAAACAAATATAGTCGCTGGACCAGTAGCTAAGATGTATGCTGCAATGGTGGCTGGTGGAACTGGTTACACATCAGACTGTGTATTATTAAATGGTGCCTATGCGTGTAATGCATCACATCAAACAACCACTACGGGTTTAGGTTCTGGATTGACACTTGCTGTAATTGCAAATGCTAGTGGTGTTGTTACTTCTGTTAGGGTTGCGTCGCCAGGAAATGGATACAAAGCTGGAGATTTAATCACTATAGTTGGTGGTGGCGGAAACGCTAAAGTAAGAGTCTTAAATGTTGAAGGAAGTAATGGCGAGGTTATTATTACTGAAAATCTTGGCGGAACTATCTCTGGTAGTTTTAAGTTTAACGCAGTCAATGCAAATAACAATCCTCTAGGTGGTGAAATTGTGAATTTTCAATATGGAACATTTTATAAAGTTCCGGTTTTACCTGCTCCATAAATTATAAAATTTGTATAAAACACTATAAACCATTTGTCTAGACAAATGGTTTTTTTTGTTAAAAAAAGAATTAATGTTTAATTAATAGTAAATTGCATTTTATTTAGAGTATCTTTGACAGGAATTTTAAAATAAAATTATGAATATTTTTGTTGGAAGTCTTCCTTGGAGTATTGAGGAAGCAGATTTAAGAGAGTCTTTTGAAGTGTACGGATCTGTAAGTTCTGTTAAAATTATTACTGATAAATTTACTGGAAGAAGTAAAGGATTTGGTTTTGTTGAAATGGAAAACGATGAAGAAGCTGAAAAAGCAATTACTGAATTGAATGGTGCATCTGTTGATGGTCGTACGATTGTAGTAAACAAATCAGAACCAAAACCAGAAGGAGAAAGAAAATCTTTTTCTAACAACCGTCCAAGTGGTGGTGGTTACAATGGTGGTGGAAATTCTCGCGGTGGCGGTAACGGTGGTTACGGCGGTGGCGGAAATAGAGACAGTAATGGTGGTGGAAACAGAGGAAGATACTAGTTTCAAACTAAATTATATATCAAAAACCATTCGAGAATTCGAGTGGTTTTTTTTTGCGTTGAACTTTTTTCAGAATCTTTTTTATAAGGAGCGAATGGCTCGGGCTTTATCTGTAATCCTTTTTCCTGCTGCCTTTCCAAAGCTTGCCAAAAAAAGGCAAGGCTTTTCCCTTGCATCAGGGCTAATTAGCCTTTCATTTTTTCTTTTGTTAATAACTAAAATTCATAAATTATTTTGTAAATTGTACTTTTGAACAAAGTCGAAAAGCACTTTTTTCGACATTGATTTTTGCAATTGACATTGATTTTTGAAAGCTATGTATTTAATATTCGATACCGAAACCACAGGATTACCAAAAAGTTGGGCAGCACCAATTTCTGATACAGACAATTGGCCCAGATGTATTCAAATTGCATGGCAGTTGCACGATGATATGGGAAATCTTGTTGAACATCAAGATTATCTTATCAATCCTGAAGGTTTCAATATTCCTTACGATGCCGAAAGAATTCACGGAATTTCTACCGAATTAGCTCAAGAACAAGGAATCCAACTTAAAGAAATGTTGGAGAAATTCAACATAGCGTTATCTAAAGCTAAATTTATAGTCGGACAAAACGTTGGGTTTGATATCAACATCATGGGTTGCGAATTCTACCGAATGGGAATCAGTTCTCCAATGTCGCAAATGCCAATATTAGACACTTGTACCGAAGTTACAGCATCACTATTAAAACTTCCTGGTGGACGTGGCGGAAAATTCAAATTGCCAACATTAACAGAATTACATCAATATCTTTTTAACGAACCATTTGCAGAAGCACATAACGCAACTGCCGACGTTGAAGCTACAACTCGTTGTTTCTTAGAATTAATTCGTACAGAAATTTTTACCAAAGAAGAACTTGATGTTGAACCAGAATATTTTGAAGAT
>JAIEMH010000160.1 GCA_019752245.1 Flavobacteriaceae bacterium | reverse complement strand
CTTTTGTAAAATGGGCTGCAGTTGTAGTTACAAGTTTTGATTTTGTTCCAGATGCTATGGAAACATTAGAAATTGAAGCAGGATTGTATGCCGTTTTTAATTATAGAGGAGATCAAAGTAATGCAGCTTCTTTTTTCAATACAATTTATACAGAGTGGTTGCCCAACTCAGAATATCAATTGGATAATCGTCCGCAATTTGAAATTCTTGGAGAAAAATATAAAAACAACGATCCAACTTCTGAAGAAGAAATTTGGATTCCGATTAAAGTACTAAAAATCAATTAATAAGATTTATTTTATATATTGTACTCCTAAAACCAACCTTTAAACGATTTTAATATGAAAAAAATTGGAAGTTTCATGGCAGTAATAGGTATCTTGGCTGTTGTTATGAATTATTTAGACAGAGTTCCTACTTTGTTAATGTGGATTTATAATTGGGGTGACACTGTTGCATGGGCAATAAAAATTGGACTAATTGTAGTCGGTGGAGCACTTTACTTTTTGTCACCAAAGGAAGAAGAGGAAATGCAAGAAACAGCACCAACAGAATCTAAGGAAGAATAAAAATACTTAAAACAAAAAAAAAACTGAAGTCTAAAGCTTCAGTTTTTTAATATTCTCCATCCAAGTAAAACCAACTTCCTCCATCAAAAATAAAAGTTGATTTTTCATAATGTACTTGTGGCTGTTTTCTATTGTCTAAATAGGAAGCTTTGAAAGTTACAGTTGTTTCTGTTGCTTGTATTATTTCTAATCCGGTCCATTTGTTGCTTGTAGACCATTCCATAATTTCCGCTTTTTTATGTTTTTTTCTAGTTGAAGCATGAGTTGTTGCTACTAAATAATCAGCTGCTCCAGTTGCATAAGCACTGTATCTAGAACGCATCAATGCCTCTGCAGTTGGAGCTTTTACCAATCCGTCAATATAAGGTTTGCAACAATCTTCAAACGGTAAGTGATTTCCACAATAGCAAATAGTCATGACTTTTTACAATTTAGATTCGTTAAATTTTTTCAAAATCAGTTTCAACTTTTCTTCACGTGCAATTTTTTTCGCCTTCGCTTTATCTTGTTCTTTGTGAAGTTTGTCGTTGTGTTTCTTGATATTTCCTTCGTTATTTCTGCTCATATTTATTTTTTATTTTCGTTTTTTCGAGATTGATATTCACTTTGCAATGGATAATTATTGTAAAACATCAAGAACTGTTATTCTATTTTTTCCAATTTTAAGTAGCCAATGTGTAATGTGTCTTCTGTAAGATTTTCCGACTTAGTAATTTGTAATTCAAATTGTTCTAACAAATCTAGCGTTAAAATTTCTTTTACATTGTATAAATCGTCAATATCTACACCATATTTGTCATCAATATGAGAAGTTGCGCCTTTAAAACCACAATGTTTATAAAATGATGTTTCTTTTGACTTTTTAGTTGCTTCTCCTAGTGAAGTGGCAACGGTTAAAATTTTATAATGAAATTCTTCAAATTCATTTTCTTTATAACCACCTAAATTAACAAAAAAAAGTTGTGCATCACTTGTCTTTGCTGTGTTTTTGGCAACTACTTCAACTTTATAATTATCTACAACGGTAACTTCTCTCCAAACATCAACATGAATTTGACCTTTAGCTTCGGGCCAAAAAGATTTCATCTGCGGAATTAAATCTTTCATTGATTTTCCTATTCCAAAAAAAATGTCATGTTGCTCTGTAAATCGGCCTTTAGGACGACAACCAAGCATAATCATAAAAAGTTTGTGGTTATTTTTCATACTTCAAAGTTACAAATTTTTGTTAAATATAAATTTTGGCATAGCTATTGGTTATTACTTTATGTCGTTAATCATAAAAATATAGAAACTATGAAAAAAATTACATTGTTGATAGCCTTTATCGGGATGATATCGCTACAAAGTTGCACCGTAAACGAAGATCCAGCACCAATTGTTGATAATGATACTATTGCAGAAGTTTGGGAATACAATCAGAATGTCAATTTTAATGCTTCTAACGGTTATAGTTTGTTGTTGCCATTTCCACATGCAATACATTCTTCGGATATGATTTTAGTTTATAGACTGTCTGGAGTTTCAAATGGTGATGATGTATGGAAAATTCAACCAGAAACTTATTATTTCAATGACGGTACTTTAGATTTCGGATATGATTTTGACTTTACAAAATATGACGTAAGTATCTTTATGCACGGATTTGTTTTAGCTAACGTAACTGCTCAATTCAGAACCAATCAAGTATTTAGAGTTGTAGTAGTTCCTGGTTATTTTGGAAAAAATGCAGCAAATAAAATAGATTTTTCAAATTATAATGCCGTTATAAAAGCATTTAAAATTGATGAATCAAAAATAAAATAGATTTGGTTAGTCTATTCCATAGTTTGTTTGTTTGGACAGAGGTTGTATGAAAATGCAGCCTCTTTTTTTATTCTTCGTCTCGCGATGCTTTTGTTTCCTCCTCCTCTTCGGCTTTGTTTATAGAAAATAAAACACCAGCTAATAATGCAACAGCAATGAATGTAAGTGAAGCCCATTCAGGAATTTCTATAAAATCATGTGCTAACATTTTGATTCCTACAAAACTTAAAATTGCAATTAAACTATATTCTAAATGGCTAAATTTCTCTAACATATTGGCTAAAAAGAAATACATAGAACGCAAACCAAGAATTGCAAATATATTGGAACTGAAAACGATAAATGGGTCAGATGTAATTGCTAAAATAGCAGGAACACTATCTACGGCAAACAAAACATCCATTACTTCAATTACAATTAATGCTACAAATAGAGGAGTTGCTGCTTTTTTATGATTGATTGTGATAAAGAATTTCTCTTTGTCATGCTCCGATGTTATTGGTATTATTTTACCTAGAGTTTTATATACAAAAGATTTTTTAGGTTCAAATTCGTCATCGTCTTTAGAAAACAACATTTTTACAGCTGTAAATAATAAAAAAGCTCCAAATAGGTAAGTTGTCCAAGTAAATTTGTTAATGATCATTACTCCAAATGTTATCATTAATCCTCTAAAAATAATGGCGCCAAGTATTCCCCAAAACAAAACTCTGTGTTGGTATTTTTGCGGAATTTTAAACGAAGCAAAAATTATTGCTATCACAAATATATTGTCAACACTCAAAGAAAGCTCTATTAAATATCCAGTAATAAATTTTAAAGAGGCGTTGGTTTGTGATAGATGATTTGGATTGTTTATTAAATCAGTTCCATAAAGCCAGTAGATTACTCCAGAAAACAAAAAAGATAGCGTTACCCAAATAGCAGTCCATTTACTAGCTTCTTTTGTGCTAATAATGTGTGGGTTTTTATTGAAAACTCCTAAATCTAATGCAAGAATTATGAAAACTAATAAAAAGAATAATATCCAGACAATCATAAGAAAGTATTTTTTTACAAATATAAACTTTATTAAGGAGTAGAAAAAAAACTTAACTTTTATTTAGAATTATTAATTTTTTTTCAATTTACCCCATAAAAAAATAGGGTATAATTATTTTTGGAATAAAATATCCTTATATTTGCATCAAATTATTAGGGTATAACTTTTAAAATTAATTTTTATGTCAACTTTACGTTTTCAAGCATTAAAAGATGCATCAGGCAGAAAGCCTGTAAAATTTGAAGAAGCTGGTAGAAAATCAGATCTTTTTGGTTCAAATGTGTTTAATGATAAAGCAATGAAGCAGTTTTTGACTTCAGATGCTCACAAAGGAGTAAAAGATGCTGTGCAGCACGGAACTAAAATTGACAGAAAATTAGCCGATTATATTGCAATGGGAATGAAAGAATGGGCTTTGTCGAAAGGCGTAACTCATTACACACACTGGTTTCAACCTTTAACAGGAACAACTGCCGAAAAACATGATGCATTTTTTGAAACTTCGTATGATGGTTCAGAATCATTTGAAAAATTTGGTGGTGGACAACTAGTACAACAAGAACCAGACGCTTCTTCTTTTCCAAATGGAGGAATTAGAAATACATTTGAAGCTCGTGGATATACCGCTTGGGATCCAACTTCTCCAGCTTTTATCTTTGGAACAACTTTGTGTATTCCAACAGTTTTCATCTCTTATACAGGTGAAGCTTTAGATTATAAAACACCACTTTTACGTGCCTTAAATGCCGTTGACGAAGCTGCAACTGATGTATGTAAATATTTTGATAAAAATGTTAAAAAAGTAACGGCAACTTTAGGTTGGGAACAAGAATATTTCTTGGTAGATTCTTCTTTGGCAAATTCTCGTCCAGACTTAGTTATGACAGGTAGAACATTACTTGGTCATACTTCTGCAAAAGGACAACAATTAGACGATCATTACTTTGGTTCAATTCCTTCTCGTGCATTAAATTACATGAGAGAATTAGAAGAAGAATGTATGTTACTTGGAATTCCAGTAAAAACACGTCACAATGAAGTAGCACCAAATCAATTTGAGTTAGCTCCAATTTTTGAAGAAACTAATTTAGCTGTAGATCACAACTCACTTTTAATGGATGTAATGTCAAAAGTTGGTGAGCGTCATGATTTTAAAGTTCTTTTCCACGAAAAACCTTTCAAAGGCGTCAATGGTTCAGGAAAACATAACAACTGGTCGTTGGCTACAGATACTGGAATTAATTTACTTTCTCCAAGTAAAACTCCAATGAGTAATTTACAGTTTTTATCGTTTTTTATCAATACAATTAAAGCGGTAAATGATTATGAGGAATTACTTCGTGCGGCAATTGCAACGGCAAGTAACGACCATAGATTGGGTGCCAATGAAGCTCCTCCAGCAATTATTTCAGTTTTCATCGGACAACAATTGACTAAAGTTTTAGCTGAATTGGAAGGAGTTTCTAAAGGAAAATTATCTCCAGAAGAAAAAACTGATTTAAAACTAAACGTAGTTGGTAAAATTCCAGACGTAATGTTGGATAATACTGATAGAAATAGAACTTCACCATTTGCTTTCACAGGAAATAAATTCGAATTTAGAGCTGTTGGTTCTACTGCAAACTGTGCTAATGCAATGACAACTTTAAATTCAATCGTTGCAAAACAATTGAAAGATTTCAAAAAAGAAGTAGATACTTTAATTGAAACTAAAGATTTAAAGAAAGTCGAAGCGATTTTCAATGTATTAAGAGAATATATTAAAGGAACAAAAAATATCCTTTTTGAAGGTGATGGTTACAGTGATGCTTGGGAAAAAGAAGCCAAAAAACGTGGATTGAGTAATCACAAAACTACTCCAGCGGCTTTGAAAGCTAAAGTTTCTCAAAAGGCATTAGATTTATTTAAAGACCTAAACGTTATGAATCATGTTGAGGTTGAAGCGCGTTACGAAATTGAATTGGAAGAATACACTAAGAAAATTCAAATTGAAGGAAGAGTTTTAGGAGATATTGCTCGTAATCACGTTATTCCAACTGCAATTCGTTACCAAAATACTTTAATCGAAAATGTACGCGGATTGAAAGAAATCTTCGGAAAAGACTTTGAGAAAATCGCTAAAGAACAAATTGTTTTAATTAAAGAAATTTCAAGTCATATTGAAGGAATAAATTCTAAAGTTGAAGCAATGACCGAAGCTCGTAAAAAAGCTAATGCATTGACAGATGCTCAAAAAATGGCGGAATCATACTGTGATAAAGTAAAACCTTATTTTGACGAAATCCG
The DNA here is from genome assembly GCA_019752245.1 of Flavobacteriaceae bacterium. Taxonomy (GTDB): domain Bacteria; phylum Bacteroidota; class Bacteroidia; order Flavobacteriales; family Flavobacteriaceae; genus Flavobacterium. The sequence continues at coordinate 1,294 of JAIEMH010000160.1, read as the reverse complement.
TGAACACTGCGATAAACTAGAACTTTTAGTAGATGATGAAATTTGGACATTAACTAAATACAGAGAATTATTGTTTACAAGATAATTTTTCTAGAATTAAGAAAATAGAAAAACCTGCTTCGAATTTGAAGTAGGTTTTTTTATGGAATAACATTTGCAATCATAAAATATATTTTAACTAACTTCGTTAAATGAATATGAAGAAATTTCTCCTATATACTTTGCTTTTTATTTCGTTTCTAAACGCAAAAGCACAAGAACAATTTGCTGTTTATTTCGATAGTAATAAATCGAATGTTACAAAAGCTGAAAATAAAAAACTTCAAGATTGGATTATAGCCAACAAAGACGTAAAGATAGTAGCCATAAATGGTTATACAGATGAAGTAGGAAGTACACAGTTTAATGATACCTTGGCTCAAAAACGTGTAGGTTTTATACTGAGTCAAGTTAAAGATAAAATAAAGATTAGAGAAGATTTTAAAACTAGAAGTTATGGTGAAAATTTTCTGCAGTCCCAAGATAAATCTAAAAACAGAAAGGCTGTTATCTTTTATATTTTATCAAAAGATTTGGTTAGAGAAGATGAAATTTTAGGAATAAAAAAAGCAATTGTTCTTGAACCTAAAAAAGAAATCAATTATCCTGAACAATTGTCTTTTCAAAATCCTGATGGTTCTAAAATTGAATACAAGCTTGATAAAGTTTTTATGAAAAAAATTGGCGAATCAAAAGCTGGTGAAAAACTAAAAATTGAAAACCTTAATTTTGTAATCAATACTTTTATTGTTGTAAACGAATCTAGAGGAAAAATGTATGAACTATTGATAGTTTTACAAAAAAATCCTAAACTTAAAATTGAAATTCAAGGCCATTTATGTTGTCAACCAATAGATAGATTAAATCTTTCAACACAAAGAGCACAATCTATTTATAAATTTTTAATTGCCAACGGAATTGATAAAAGTAGATTAAGTTATAAAGGTTTTGGGAGTTCAATGCCTTTATTTCCGTTGCCAGAAAAAGATGAAAATGAGCGTTCTGCTAATAGAAGAGTTGAAGTTTTAATTATTGAGAATGAATAAATGAGATTACTAATTATATTGTTTTTATGTTCGTTGAACATTGCTGCCCAAGAAAAAATCGCAGTTTTTTTTGATTTTAATAAAGATGTTCCCAACGAGGTTTCCATTTCTAAATTGAATCAATGGTTAATAACTCACAAAAATGTTGAAGTTGATAAAATTGCTGGTTATTGCGATAGTATTGATGATTCGTCTTATAATAAAAAGTT
>JAIEMH010000373.1 GCA_019752245.1 Flavobacteriaceae bacterium | reverse complement strand
GAAGGTGACGCCGCCGCCGTTGGCGCGAGCGCTTCACGATCTTCCTTTTCCTCGTGAGTGCGCGGGCTCAGTTTTTATTCGATTTGAGGAATGAGTCATACATAAAGGGTCGCGTACGCAATGGGATCGTCTGAGCCAACATTGTTTACTAATGGAAAAATAGCGTCTGGTCAAGCTTTCATGATTAATATGAGTGATGAATTGTCGGCAGGAGTTCCTAATCCCTCAGGAAATTCGATCACTTTTAATAATGATTTAAGAACAGATGCTTCTAAAGGGTATTATAATAACACTGACTTTTTTAGGCCTTCAAATGCTTTGGTTCAGCAACCCGAAGAAAGACATCGTATGTGGTTGGATATATTTAACACAACTTCTGGTCAGTTGGATAGAACTTTACTTGGCTATGCAACCAATGCAACTTTGGAAGCCGACATCCTTTATGATTGTTTTACAAGATTAAGATCGGAGGTGAGTTTGTATTCTTTAATTAATAACAAACCATACGCCATTCAGGGACGACCATTGCCTTTTAATGCTGAAGATATTGTTCCGATGGGAATTAGTATAGTTCAACCAGGAAATCACACTATTGCAATTAATACTGTTGATGGATTGTTTGCCCAAAATCAAGACATTTATTTGGAGGATAAATTATTGAATGTAATTCACGATTTAAAACAAGCGCCTTATAATTTTACTTCAGATACTGGAGTTTTCAATGATAGATTCGTAATTAGATATACAAATTTATCTTTATCAACCAATACTAATAATTTGATTGATAATAACGTTGTTGTAGTAACTAATCACGATCAAGTTACTATTAAATCAGTTTATGACAAAATGAAATCGGTTGTGATTTATGATGTACTTGGAAGAGAAATTGTAAAGAAAGATAATCTAAATGTTAATGAAGTAATTTTTAATTCTATTTCAGCTAAAAATCAAGCACTGATTGTAAAAATAAAATTGGAGAATGATACTGTAGTTACTAGAAAAATTATCTTATAAAAGAAAAATTAGTTCAAATAAAAATGTCCCAATCTTTTTTAGATTGGGACATTTTTTTATAGTATCACCTTTTTATTTTCCTTTAACAGAAGCTTCTAGGTTTCTTTCAATTTTATGTTCTGGTCTTGTCCATTTTGGTTTTTCACCCAACGATTGGAATTCAGAATCTTCTGCTTCAACAGTTTTTGGTTGCATCAATTTGATGAAAGGTTTTTGTGCTTTTAATCCTAAAGTTTCAAACATTTTCATATCATCATTGACATCTGGATTTGGAGTTGTAAGTAATTTGTCTCCAGCAAAAATAGAATTTGCACCAGCGAAGAAACACATAGCTTGACCTTCACGAGACATTTCGGTTCTTCCAGCAGAAAGACGCACTTGAGTTTCTGGCATAATGATTCTAGTTGTAGCAACCATTCTAATCATTTCCCAAATCTCTACTGGTTTTTCGTTTTCCATTGGAGTTCCTTCAACAGCAACTAGCGCATTAATTGGCACTGATTCTGGTTGCGGATTTAAAGTAGAAAGTGCCACTAGCATTCCGGCTCTATCTTCAATACTTTCTCCCATTCCAATAATTCCTCCACTACAAACAGTAACATTTGTTTTTCTAACATTGTCAATGGTTTGCAAACGGTCTTCAAAGCCACGAGTAGAAATTACCTCTTTGTAATATTCTTCTGACGTGTCTAGATTATGGTTATAAGCATAAAGTCCAGCTTCTGCCAAACGTTGAGCTTGATTTTCAGTAAGCATACCAAGTGTACAACAAACTTCCATTTCCAATTTATTGATGGTGCGTACCATTTCTAATACCTGATCAAATTCTGGTCCGTCTTTAACATTACGCCAAGCTGCACCCATGCAAACGCGTGATGAGCCTGATGATTTTGCTCTTAACGCTTGCGCTTTTACTTGACTTACAGTCATTAAGTCATTGCCTTCAACATTAGTATGATATCTTGCAGCTTGCGGACAATAACCACAATCTTCAGGGCAACCACCAGTTTTTATTGATAATAATGTAGATACTTGAACAACATTTGGGTCGTGTTGTTCTCTGTGAATTGTTGCTGCTTCATACATTAAATCCATCAAAGGTTTGTTGTATATAGCTATAATTTCTTCTTTAGTCCAATTGTGTTTTGTAATACTCATAATTACTTTTTATGTTGCATCAAAAGTAGTTAATTTGTTTTGAAGTAAAAAAAGAAATTCTACTTCGTTAATAATGTTTTGAAACAGATTGTAGTTTACATCTCGTCTTTAAAAACATTTTTTGTTTTCCAATATAAAATATTTATAAAAGCTACCATTAACACTGATGCAATTCCTTCAATAAATAATCCAAAACTATATTCTGGAATACTAGGATTGCCTCCAAAAAGAAAAGCTTCGGAAAGTTTGTTTAGATAGATGGTTCCGCCTCTAAGATTTAAATAAAGAAAGAGGCCAATTATACTTAGTGCAATACCAATAAAACCGGTTAAGGCTGTTGATGTAAAGTTTTGCAGATAGCCTGTTTTTCCATTTTTTAAATTTGTTTTAATAACCAAGTTTAAGCCATAGACCACAATAATAACATTTAATATTCTTAAGAAATAAAGATTTGATAAGCCTAGAGCTTCCATTAAAAGAAAGTAAAGACCTATTCCAAGGAATATTAAAAAACCATACTTAAATTCATTTGATAATTTCATAATCTTATTTTTTTTAAGTTTTTAGTAAACATGTTACTATAAATGTAAGAAAATATTAATTATAAATTATAGAATTTAACAAATAATAAAAAAATGTTTAATGCTGTTTTTAAAGTTGTAATCTTGAAATAAAAGAAAGAGAAGTTTCTTTATCTGAATACAATTGGGTTTTTAAAGAATCTAAAGAGTTAAATTTTTGTTCTTCACGAATAAAATCTAGTAATTCAATTGTCATTAATTTATTATAAATGTCTTCGTTGAAGTCAAAGAAGTTTACCTCGATTGTTTGGTTTTGTCCATCAACTGTTGGGCGTGTTCCAATATTCATCATTCCATAAATTGTTTTTTGGTTGTAATTGCTTTTTACAATATAAACACCGTTTTTTGGAATTAATTTATAATCTTCTTCAATTTCAATATTAGCAGTAGGAAACCCAATTGTTCGACCGAGCTGTTTTCCATAAACTACTTTTCCTTTAAAAAAATAGTTATACCCCAAATAATTATTTGCTAAAGAGATTTTTCCGTCAAGGATTGCGTTTCTTATTTTAGTGGAGCTTACGGTATTTTCATTTATTTCTTGTGCCGAAATTTGCTCTACTTCAAAGTTAAATTCTTTACCGTATTTTATTAAATCATTGATGTCTGCGGTTCTATTTCTTCCAAAACGATGGTCATGACCAATAATTATTTTTTGAATATTAAGTTTATGAACTAAAATTTCTTTTACAAATTCTTCAGCCGTTAGCCTTGAGAATTCTTGATCAAAAGGATGAATGATTAAATTATTAATGCCAATTTTATCTAATAAGATTGTTTTTTCTTCTACGGTATTTAGTAATTTAATGGTAGAGCTATCCTGTAAAACCATTCTTGGATGTGGAAAAAAAGTAAGAACAACACTTTCGCAGTTTAATTCTTTGGCACTATGAATTATTCGTTCAAGAATTTTCTTGTGACCTATATGTACTCCATCAAAAGTTCCAATAGTAACTACTGATTTTGTTTTGTTGTATTTGTTAATGTTAGTGAAAGTTTTCAAGAAAAGAAAAATTAGAATGCAAATGTACTTTATTTATATAAACTGATAATAAAAAAATAATTTTTGGATATATCTTGCTTATTTTAATGGAGTTAATTTTTTTCATTCTGTTAAATATTTGAGATCTAGTTTTTTAGTTTTGTGTTATTAAACTAACTTTTATATATTTACCCACTATTAACTAAACTAAAATGATGAAAAAAAATCTACTACTAACTTTTTTAACTCTTTTGTTTACTGCATCAGGGTTTTCACAAGCTAATAGATTCTGGACAACGCACAGTGCGAATGACAGAATCGTTGCAACCGACAAAGCAGTTGCAAGACAATCTTTTCCTAAAGATTTTAGATTGTTTGACTTGAATGTTACTCCATTAAGACAAGAATTAATGTCTATTGTAGGAAATCAAGCTTCTAAACATTCTACAATTATTTCTTTGCCAAATGCTGATGGTGGATATGAGCAATTTGAAGTAACAGAAGCGTCAAACTTCGAGGCTGATTTGCAAGCTCAATTTCCTCAAATCAGAGCTTATTCAGGTAAAGGAATAACAGATCGTTATGCTACTTTAAAATTAAGTGTTTCTCCTCAAGGAATACAAACCATGGTTTTTAGAACAGATAGAGAAAACGAATTTATTGAGCCTTATTCTCAAGATCATACTGTTTATGCTGTTTTTAAATCTCAAAGACAAAAAGGTGCTTTAGCATGGACATGTTCAACAGATGATCAAAAATTAGTTATCGACATAAATAATAGAGTTGCAAATAACGCTACAGTTTTATCTAGTGCAGGACAATTAAAAACAATGCGTTTAGCACAGTCTTGTAATGCAGAATATTCTAATTATTTTGGAGCAACAAGTGCTGCGCAAGTAGCGTTGGTTTTAGCAGCTTTTAATGCTACATTAACTCGTTGTAACGGTGTTTATGAAAAAGATTTAGCGTTACACCTTAATTTGGTTGCTGGTTCTACAAATATTATCTATTATGATCCAGCTACAGATCCATATACAACTATGGCAAATTGGAATACTCAATTACAACAAGCAATTAATACAACGTTAACTGGAGCAGGTACTACTTTAGCTACCAATAATGCTGCTTATGATATTGGTCACATGTTTGGTGCATCAGGTGGTGGTGGAAATGCAGGTTGTATAGGTTGTGTTTGTGTAAATGGTGTGGCTTCAGGTGCTGGTGCTACTAAAGGAAGAGGTATTACTTCTCCAGCAGATGGTATTCCTCAAGGAGATAATTTTGATATTGATTATGTAGTTCATGAAATCGGACACCAATTAGGAGGAAATCACACTTTTTCAAATTCTAATGAAGGTTCGGGTGTTAGTAAAGAAGTTGGTTCAGGAGTAACTATTATGGGTTATGCTGGAATTACTGCTAATGATGTTGCGGCACACTCAATTGATATTTATCATGAAACAACTATAGAGCAAATTCAAAATAATTTGGCGACAAAAGCTTGTCCAGTTACTACTTCATTAGTTGGTAACAATGCTACTCCAGTTGTTGCTGCTGTAGGAAATTATATCATTCCAAAAAGTACACCTTTTGTACTTACAGGTTCTGCAACTGATGCAAACCCTGGAGACGCACTTACTTATTGCTGGGAACAAAATGATGATGGAGGTTCTTCAACAGGTGCTAATAGTAGTGCTTCAATTACAAAAACAATTGGGCCAAACTTTATTTCATGGAGTCCGACTTCTTCTCCAATGAGATATTTTCCTAAGTTGTCTTCTGTAATTGCAAACTCTGCAACAACTAGCCAAGTTGGTGGTGATGCAGGAATGTTATCTGAGGCATTAAGCTCAGTTTCAAGAACATTAAATTTTAGATTGACTGTTAGAGATAACTGTCCATATAGTTCAACTCCACCTGTAAAAGTTGGTCAAACAGCTTATACTGATATGGTTGTTACTGTAAATGCTGCCGCAGGACCATTTGTGGTTAATGCTCCGAACACAGCTGTATCATGGGTTGCCGGTTCAAATCAAACGGTTACTTGGAATGTTGCAGGAACAACTGGAAATGGTGTGAATTCTTCTTTTGTAGATGTATTTTTATCTACAGATGGAGGTTTAACCTATCCAATTCAATTAGCTAATAAAGTTCCAAACAATGGCAGTACTGTTGTTACCGTTCCTAATAATGTTGGAACTACCAATAGAATAATGGTTAAAGGATTTCAACACATATTTTTTGATATTTCAAATACAAACTTTACAATAACGGCTCCAGCTTCTACGTTTGCTGTTGCTGAATCAAGCGCACAAAGTATCTTGGCGTGTTCAATCCCGGCTACTTCTTATACATTTGATTACACTGCTTTAGCAGGGTTTTCAGGAACAACTACTTTTAGTGCTTCAGGAACACCAGCTGGTGCTAACGTGATTTTTAGTCCTTCAACAATGAGTTCAACTAATGGTTCAGTTACCATGACTTTGGATAATCTTCTTGGTGCTCCAGCAGGAGAGTATAATATTGTTATGACGGCTACTTCTGGAACAACGACAAAAACAGTACCACTCTATTTGTATTTAGGATTACCAGATGTTACTTTAACTTCTCCAGCGAATAATGCTACGGCACAAAATACTTCTTTAGCTTTGACTTGGTCAGTAAATCCAAGTGCTACTTCTTATGATGTTCAAGTTGCCTCAGATGCTGCATTTACTTCTATTGTAAGTTCAGGAAATGTTACAACAAATGTTTATAATTTAAATGGATTAGCAGAAGGCGCTACTTATTTTTGGAGAGTAGCTCCAGTTAGTGCTACTTGTACAGGTAACTTTGGTGCTGCCTATAAGTTTATAACAGGTATTACAACATGCGTGACTTCTACATCTACAAATGTGCCGGTTACAATACCTACAACAGCTAATGCTACAGTAAATTCGACTTTAAGTGTAAATTCATCTAATTTAATCTCTGATGTAAATGTCACGGTTAACATTAGTCATACATGGGTTAATGACATGACTATAACATTGATTAGTCCAACAGGAACGCAAGTTCAATTAGTTGCAAATCCTTGTGCCGTTGCAGCTCTATCTAATATAAATGCTACTTTTGATGATGCAGGTATTCCGCTTGTCTGTGGAAATGCTCCAGCAATTTCTGGAACAGTTGTGCCTTTTCAATCTTTATCAGCATTTAATGGGCAAACAATGAATGGTACATGGACTTTAAGAGTTTTAGATTCATATACAGGAGATGGTGGAGCAATTAATGGGTGG
>JAIEMH010000012.1 GCA_019752245.1 Flavobacteriaceae bacterium | reverse complement strand
CAGCAGCATTCAAAGCCTTACAAGTTTGTAACATGCAATCAACAAAACTTCCGGTAAAAGGTGAGCTATACATTTTAATATCCCATAGATTTGGTGATTTGGCTAATGGACTAGATAACTTTTTTGGACTGGACAATGCATTAACAAAAATTGGTGGAATTTATGGCGCAACCAATTGGTTATCTCTTGGGATTTCTAGACAAACGTATAATAAAACCTATGAATTAGCCGCCAAATACAAATTTGCTAATCAAATGGTTGGTGGATTTCCAGTAACAATTGTTGGTTATAACACAATGGATATTAATAGCGAATTAAAAAAAGCTAATAATCCAAACTTGAAATTTACTAATCGATTGGCGTATACTACACAACTTATTGTTTCAAGAAAATTCTCTGAATCATTTTCTTTAGAACTTGCACCAATATTTGTTCATAAAAACCTATACGACGACGCCACAGAACAAAAAAATTTATACCTTCTTGGAGCTGGTGGACGCTATAAACTAACCAAAAGATTGAGTTTAAATCTAGAATATGCCGCTAGATTAAGTTTACCCGAAGAGTTTGTATCACCATACCACAATCCGCTAACTGTAGGAATTGATATTGAAACAGGCGGACACGTTTTTCAAATGGTATTTTCTAACAGCCAACCTATGAACGATGTGGCAGTATTTTCGAATGCTAAAGGAAGTTGGGTAGGTAAAAAATCATTGTATTTTGGATTTAACATGTATAGAGTTTTTTAAATAAAAATAATTGAATATGAAAAAAGTAATAATATTTTTAATGGCAGTAGGAAGTTTACTTACTGTTTCATGTGAGTCAAACACTTATGGCGAAGTTTCGGTTGTAACCAATCCAACTTATAGAGATAACATTGGACCATTATTTACAGCAAAATGTACTGGTTGTCATAAAAACGGAGATCAATTACCCGATTTACAAACCTATGACGAGGTAAAAGATGCCATTGTAAACGGAAACGTAATTTGCTTGATAGACAATCCTGGCGAATGCTTTTTTTCGGGTTATATGCCACCAACAGGAAGAATGCAACAAACAACAATTGATATGGTAAAACTTTGGAAAGACCAAGGTTTTGTTAACTAAAACGAAAATTAAAATATGAAAAAAATAGCACAACTAGCACTACTTGTTTTATTAGGAACCAATGCTTTTTCACAAAAATTAATGACTCGTGAAGGCGAAATAAAGTTTGAAGCTTCTATGCCTACTTTTGAAGAAATTGCTGGAAAAAACAGCACTGTTTCTTGCATTTTTGACGAAACAACAGGCGATTTTGTAGCACTTGGATTAGTAAAAAGTTTCAAGTTTAAATCGCCATTAATGGAGGAACATTTTAATGAAAATTATTTAGAATCTTCCAAATTTCCAAAGTCAACCTTTAAAGGAAAAGTAGCCAATTTTGATAAATCTAAACTATCTGCTACAAAAATAGCTTATGATTTAGAAGGAGATTTAACAATCCATGGCGTTACTAAGAAAATTAAAACTAAAATTTATCTTTCTTCAAATTCCGGAAAAGTAGCTGCAATTACCAATTTTGCCGTTAAACCAGATGATTACAATATTGAAATACCCAATCTAGTAAAAGGAAAAATTGCTGAAAATGTAAAACTCGCAATCAACTTTTTGTTAGAAGAAAAATAGTTTTATTTGTTTAAGAAAAATCCCGATAGATTAATTTCTGTCGGGATTTTTTATTTTTTATTTTTTAAAATTACTTAAATTACATTCTCTCTGGAACTTCAATTCCTAGAAGTTTGAAGGCCGATTTTATAATGTAGGAAACTTTCTTAGACAATTGCACACGAAATACTTTCTTATCCAAATCTTCTTCGCCAAGAATAGAAACCGTTTGATAAAATGAATTGTATTCTTTTACCAAGTCATAAGTAAAATTGGCAACCAAAGCCGGACTATGATTGTGAGCCGCATTTTGAATCACTTCTGGATAAAGTGCAATTTGTTTTAGAAGTTCTTTCTCTTTTGGATGAATTGCCACAAGACTACTTTTGCTATTGGTATCAAAGTCTGCTTTTCGCAAAATAGATTGAATACGTGCATAAGTATATTGAATAAATGGACCTGTATTTCCAGCAAAATCAACCGATTCTTCTGGATTGAACATCATTGATTTTTTAGGATCAACTTTTAGCATAAAATATTTCAAAGCTCCAAGTCCAATGGTTTTATACAATTTAGACTTTTCATCATCAGAATAACCTTCAAGTTTTCCCAATGCTTCTGAAATTGTTTTGGCTGTTGTTGTCATTTCTTCCATCAAATCGTCAGCATCAACTACTGTTCCTTCACGAGATTTCATTTTTCCCGAAGGTAATTCTACCATTCCATACGACAAATGATACAAGTTCTCAGCCCAATCAAAATCAAGTTTTTTCAAGATTAAAAACAATACTTTAAAATGATAATCTTGTTCGTTTCCTACAGTGTAAACCATTCCTCCAACGTCTGGAAAATCTTTCACACGTTGAATTGCAGTTCCAATATCCTGAGTCATGTAAACCGCAGTTCCGTCAGATCGAAGAACTATTTTTCTATCCAAACCATCAGGCGTTAAATCTATCCAAACCGAACCATCAGGATCTTTTTCGAAAATTCCTTTTTCAAGGCCAAATTGCACAACTTCTTTTCCTAATAAATAGGTATTTGATTCGTAGTAATAGCTATCAAAATCAACTCCAAGACTTTTATAAGTTTGAGCAAAACCATCATAAACCCATTGGTTCATAGTTTTCCAAAGTTCTATAACTTCTGGTTTACCTGCTTCCCAATCTAGTAGCATTTGTTGTGCTTCTAGAATACTTGGTGCCATCTTTTTTGCCTCTTCTTCAGATTTTCCTTCAGCTATTAAAGCAGCGATTTCTGATTTGTAAACTTTATCAAACTCTACATAGAAATTTCCAACCAGTTTATCTCCTTTTAAACCAGTAGATTCTGGAGTTTGACCATTTCCGTATTTCTGCCAAGCCAACATCGATTTGCAAATATGAATTCCTCTATCGTTGATGATTTGTGTTTTATAGACTTTTTTACCCGATGCTTTAATGATTTCTGCAACAGAATATCCTAATAAATTGTTTCTAACGTGGCCTAGATGTAATGGTTTGTTAGTATTTGGCGAAGAATATTCTACCATAACCGCTTTATCATTTGCAGAAGCTGCAACAAATCCAAACGTATCATTTGTTGCAATTTTATTGAAGAAATTTACGTAGTAAGTATCTGAAATTACAATATTTAGAAAACCTGCAACTACATTAAATTTTTCAACTTCGTTAACATTTTCTACTAAATAAGTTCCGATTTTGGTTCCAATTTCAACCGGATTTCCTTTAATGATTTTTAATAAAGGAAAAATAACCATTGTAATATCACCTTCAAAATCTTTCCTAGTAGCTTGAAATTCAATTTTTTCGATAGTGGTATCGAACAATTCATGAATTGCTTTTGTAATACTCGGAATAAGGATTTCTTGTAGTGTCATTTTTACTAATTTTTAAGGTTGCAAAGATATATTTTAATTAGAAAAAATAGAAGGAAATTGATTGGATAATCATTTGATAATTAAACAACTATTTTAAACTGTTTTATTTGTAAGAAATTATATAAATAAAAAATATTATGATGCGTTTCAACGATTTTATTTGCTTTTTAACGGCATTTTTTCTAATATTTGTTCGTCAAATTAAAATACCCATGAAAAAGATTACATTTTTGTTATTTCTATTTGCTACAATGAGTTGCTTTTCTCAAGCAATAACTATTGATACCAATACTTATACAGTTCCGCAATTGGTCAATAATATATTAATCAATTCACCTTGTATTAATGCAACCAATATTACTTGGAGAACTGGAACAAATTTTGGCTCTACCAACGGAATTGGGTATTTTCAAAACACCAATCCAAATTTTCCTTTGCAAAGTGGTGTTATTTTAAGCACTGGAGATGTTACAGAAGCTGCAGGACCAAACACAAGTTTTTTGTCATCAGGATCATCTGCTTGGACTGGAGATGCATCTCTTGAAGCTACATTAGCATCAGCAGGAATTTCTATGACCTCAGCAAATGCAACAGTTTTAGAGTTTGATTTTGTGCCATTATCGTCACATTTTGATTTTGATTTCTTATTTGCTTCTGAAGAATATGGTAATTTTCAATGTCAGTTTTCAGATGCTTTTGCATTTCTTTTGACGAACATGAGTACAGGTGTAACAACGAATTTAGCTGTTGTCCCTGGATCTAGCAATCCTATTTCTGTTGTTACTATTAGAGATTTTTTATACAATTCTAATTGTGCTTCTGCCAATCCACAATATTTTGGTTCCTTCAATGGTGGCTCAAATGCATCAAGCTCTGCCACTAATTTTAATGGTCAGACAGTAATAATGAATGCATCGGCAACATTGGTTCCGAACACTACTTATAAAATAAAATTAGTAATTGCGGATAGAGGTGATTTCAAATCAGATTCTGCCATTTTCTTATCTTCAAATAGTTTTAATATTGGACAAGATGCTTTAGGAAATGATTTAACAACTGCAAGTAATACAGCAGTTTGTAACGGACAGACACAAATTATTAACTCTGGATTGGATGCTTCTGTTTACTCATTTGTTTGGAAGAAAAATGGCGTAGTTATTTCTGGTCAAAATGGTCCATCCTTAATTGTAAGTCAACCTGGATTATATGAATTAACTTATACCAATATAGCTTTCCCTTGTCAAACAATTACCAACGATATTGTTGTTGAATATTATCCAGTGATTAGCACACCAAATCCAAAAAACATACACAAATGCAACACTGGACAATCAAGTTATGTATTTGATTTGTCCTATAACACTCCAATTGTTACATCTGGATTGCCTGCAAACACAACAGTTTCTTACCACAACTCTATTTCTGATGCAAATTCTAATAGTAATCCGTTACCTATGAATTATCCAAGTGCTGGTTTTGAAGCTATTTTTGTTAGAATTAACAAAACTTCAACTGGTTGTTTTGTTGTAAAGTCATTCAATTTATTAGTTGTACCATCACCACAGGCAACGCAACCAGCAGACATGGTTAAGTGCGCAGGATTAAACGGAAAGGCAAATTTTAATTTGAATTCAATAGTAGCAGCTGTTCTAAACGGACAATCACCAAGCATTTATAATGTGAAATTTTTCAAAACTTTGGTTGATGCAAATGCTAATACTAATGCAATAGGAAATAACGTATCATCATCTGGAGAGACAATATACATACGAGTTTCGTTACTAACTGATTCCAATTGTTTTAGTACCACAACCGTTAATCTTGTTACTTTGCCTCTTCCTCTTGTTGATGATTTAAACGATGTAGTAACATGCACCGATTATGTCTTACCTCCATTAGTAAACGGAAATTATTTTACAGGTACTGGCGGCACCGGAACTCCATTATTTGCTGGAGATATTATTACTCAAACAATAATTATTTATATCTATAATATTAGCAATACAACACCTAGTTGTCCAAATGAAACTAACTTTAAAGTTACCATCATAAAACCTGAAGACTTAGCTATTTCAGAAGATACTTACTGCAATAGTTACACTCTTCCTGGCATTCAATTTGGAGAATATCACACAGCGCCAAATGGAGGTGGATTAAATCTTCCTGGTGGAACTGTAATTACAACATCGCAAATAATTTACTATTATTTTGTTTCACAAGTTCCTCCATTCTGTGTTCTTGATGTGCCTTTCAACATTGTAATAACACCTGCTCAAAGTGTGCCTATTTTACCAAATGCATTTGATTGTAATTCTTACATTTTACAACCTATAAGTTATGGAAATTACTTTGATGGTCCAAGTGGCACTGGAAACCAAATACCTGTAGGAACTGCAATCAATACTTCTAAAACCATTTACATTTATGGCGCAACTGGATTATGCTTAAGCGAATCAAGTTTTGAGGTTGTCATTGGGTTAAATTTTCCAACCTCAAGAACAGAATGCGCCAATTATACTTTACCACAACTTGTAGTAGGAAACTATTTTACTGGACCAGCTGGAACTGGAAATCAAATTCCTGCAGGAACAGTGATTAACACAACGCAAACTATATATGTTTATGCAGTAAGTCAATCACAGCCAAATTGTACTGATAATTATAACTTTACGGTAACAATAACTTTACCAGTGTTAACTCCTCCATCAACAACAGTTGCTTGCGATACTTATATACTTCCAGCACTACCTATTGGAAATTATTTTACGGCATCTGGTGGAACAGGAACAGCTTTATTTGCTGGAGATAGTTTGACTTCTTCACAAACTTTATTTATCTATTTGAACAATAATAACGGATGCCAAAATGAAATAAGTTTTAATATTGTAGTCAACCAAACACCAATAATTGATTCTAGAGCTGAAATTGATGCATGTCATTTTTATACATTAACCAATTTGGCTCAAGGAAATTATTTTACAGGACCAAACGGAACAGGAACAATGATGAGTGGTGGTACTGTTCTTACAGATTCACAATTAATCTACATTTATGCGTCTAGTAATGGATGTAGTGCTGAAACTAGTTTTCAATTGAATATTTTTAAAGTAAATGCTCATCAATTACAAAATGTATCTGTTTGTGATAGCTTCACGCTTCCTGTATTACCCGGAAACAATAAGTATTACACACAAACCGGAGGTCAATATGGTTCTGGAGTAGAACTTCCTGCTGGAACAGTTATCACTACATCGCAAACTGTTTATATATTTATAGAATCTGCAGGAAGGATAAATTGTACAAACGAAACTAATTTTACAATAACAATTTTTGCAACTCCTGTAGTTCCAACTCCATCTAATGTAACCGTTTGTAATTCTTACACTTTACCCACTCTTTTAATTGGTGCTTATTATACTCAACCCAATAAAGGTGGAACATTACTTAGTGCTGGTGCCGTATTAACTACAAACCAAACTTTGTATGTTTATGCAGAAACTGGAACTACACCAAACAGCTTTGATGAAA